>CANGHW010000060.1 GCA_947453695.1 Opitutia bacterium | reverse complement strand
CACGTAGTCGCTCAATATGCGAGAAGCGGCGACCGTCCGTCAGTGCCGTCAGCATGAACGATTGGAGCACGTCGTAGACCGGCGCCGCATTTGGGCTCGTCCGCTGCACCGGACAGTCGGCGGCCATCGTGTCTATAATCCCTATATGCTTGGTATAGGCTGCCCAAGGCACCAGTCCGCCGAACGGCGTCAGTGCGTCTTTTGACACCGACATCCGCACCCGTCCTCCGGCTGTCGCGAAGCTAAAATCTCCTTCACCCAGCGGGTGAATCGCCTCCGTCTTCTTGGTCTGCGCCATAGTCCCTCATCTCAGCACTTTCCGTGAAAAACCAAACTCTCAACTGAGGAATCTAGGATGTATGGAGGCAGCGCGTCCTCGGTGGAGGAAGCGGTGAATCGGGTGGGCTTCAGTGAAATCTTGAAATTGGTCGGCACCGCCAGTGCTGCCCGGCTCAGTGAGCAACCGCTCGAAAGCTACGGCATCGGAGCCCAGCATTTGCGGTGCAACATGCTCTATGGCGCCTTTGCCAGCGAGGCGCTCGCGCGGACGGCTGGCGCGGACACGCGCAGTGCTTATCTGGCGGGGCTCTTGCGTCCGCTGGGCATGATGGTGCTCAACCGGGCGACGCAGGGGCAGGTCTCGGCGCCGCAGCGCTTTGCTCCGACCCGATGGGCGACCTACTCCGACTGGGAGGGCGGGATGTTTGGCGTGGATAATTGTGCCGTGGCCTCGCTGATCCTCGATGAGTGGCGCTTTCCCGCCGCCGTGGGTGAAAGCATTCGCATTCACTATCTGACCCGGCCCGAAGACCACGCGAACCCGTTGGCGGCGTTGCTCAATGTCGCCAATGGCCTCGCCGCCCGGGTCAGTCGTGCGTTTGCGGGCGAGACGCGCTGGTGGGATATCACCGACGACAAACTGCATGCGGCCCGGCTCACCGTCGACGATTTCGAGCCGGCGATCATGGAGACCGAGGCCGCGTTTGACGCCGCGATGGCGGTTTTGAAAACCTAGCGGCGGCGGCGCCGGCTTTATTTTTCCGCCGCGGTGCCGATGAGGGAAGTTATGATTTCCGCCCCGCTGATTAGTCCCGAGAAGATTCTCACGGCGGCGCGTTTGTTGCCGGCGGCCCCGCAGGTCATGGCCGGCTTGTGCGAGCTGCTGCAGGACGACAATTCGGACCTCGATCAGGTGGCCCGGCAAATCAGCGTCGATGCCGCGCTGGCGGCTCGCGTGATCCGCATTAGCAATAGCCCGGCCTACGGCGGTGCGACCCGCGTCGGCTCGGTCGACGAGGCGGTGAGCCGCGTCGGATTCGGGGAGATTTTGCGGCTCGTGGGCATCGCGACGGTGGCCGGTCTCGCCGATCGGAAGCTCGTGTATTATAACGTCCCGGCTGAGCTCCTGCGGGAATCGCTCCTGTTGCACGCCCTCGCCGCCGAGGCGCTGGCCCGGCAGGCCGGCCTCGATGCGCCCACCGCCTATGCCGGTGGATTGTTGCGCGCGCTGGGTATGATGGTGCTCGATCGGGTCGGGCGGGAGCGCGATCCCGCGCCGGAGGCCTCCGATCCGCAGCAATTTGCCAATTATACCGCATGGGAGGAGGCGATGTTTGGGCTCGGCGCGAGTGAAGTCACCACGACCGTCCTCGACGAGTGGCGCTTCGCGCCGCAACTGGTCGACGCGCTCGACCGCCACTTGCTGCTGGTCGAGGAGAGCCACGACGACCGTCTCGCCGTGGTGCTGAATCTGGCTGGAGCGGTCGTTGTGGAAGCAGGCCTGGCCCTGCCCGGGGAAACCGCGGCGTGGGCGCCCACACCCCGCAAGCTGGCCGCCCTGAGCCTCGATGCCGAGCAATGGGCCGAGCTGAGTCAGCGCGTGCGGGGAATGTTTGAGCGCCAGCGCAGCGCCTTGGCCTGAGCGTAAAGCCTCAGTGAGTTGATCGGGCCGGGTCCGAGGCGATCGGCCGGCACTTGCCGGCCTGACTGAGCTTACAGAAGTCGCGCCGCTTGCGGAACCCCGGGTGTTTCCTATGGTTCTCAGCGCCACCATGCTCCGCCTCGCGTTATCTTTCCTGTTTGTTGCCTCCTCGCTCGCGCATGCCGCGGTGCCGGCGCTTTTGCAGGAGGCGATCGCCAAGCTCGGCAAAGACACGGATCGCTGGGCTTACACCCAGACCACCATCCAGAAGGACGACAAGGGAAAGCCGAAGAGCGAGATCGTCATGCGTTTCGATCCGTCGAAGCCGTATGCCGAGCAATATCAGGTGCTGAAAATCGACGGGAAGGAGCCGAGCGAGAGTCAGGTGCGAAAATACCGCCGCATGGGGGAGAAGCGGGGCGAACGCATTGATAAAGCCGAGGCCACGGGCGTCGAGCCACCGGCCGAACGCAAAAGCCTCGGTGAACTCATGGATCTGGAGCGCGCCACGGTGCTGACCGAGGACGACAAGGTCGTGACCTACGAAGTGCCGCTGCGCAAAGAGGGTAATTCACGCTTTCCGCCGGAGAAATTTACGGTGACGGCGCGAATCAACAAGGAGCAGAAGGCGTTTGAAAACGTGTCGGCCAAGTTGCGTGCGCCGATCCGGGAAAAACTCATCGTCAAGATCAGCTCCGGTGAAGGGCAGATCGATTTCAAGACCGTCGATCCCAAGCACCCGCCGCAGTTTTCCGAGATCAAGGGCACCGGTTCCGGCTCAATCCTCTTCGTGCCGGTCGGCCGAACCTACGAGATGCGGCGCGAGGACTACAAACGCGTAAAGCCCTACGGTGACCGCTTCGATGTGCAGATTGGGACCCTGAAAGCCCTGGATTTCTGAGGCGGTTGGCTGGGGCGGGGAGTGAAAATTTCCCTTAGCCCGCACGCGGGTTGTGCCGAGATAAGGAGGAGCGCCTCGTGCGCTTTTCCACCATGGCCCTCACTCGCGACACCATCGTAACGCTTGGCAACAAACTGGCCCCCGCCGCCGCCACTTTTGGCCGCCTGCGCACCTTGCTGGAGGATCCGGGCGTCGAGCTCGAGGAGATCGTGAACCTCGTCCGCCTCGACCCGGCCCTCACGTTTCACGTCATCCGGATGAGCAACAGCGTCCTGTTCGGCCTGCGCGAGCGCAATGACTCGCTCGAGGGTGCGGTCGGCCGGGTGGGATTTCACGAGATTTACCGGCTCGTCGGCCTCGCCGCCACCCATCAGGTCTGCCAACGCGATCTCCTCACCTACAGCCTGCCGGCCAATCGCCTGTGGGAGAACGCGGTGGCGACCGCCGCCGCCGCCGAAGTGCTGGCCCTGCCGGCAGGTTGCGATGTTGGGCTCGCCTACGCGACCGGACTCCTGCGCACGATCGGGCGCGTGGTTATCGATGGGGCCGCCTGCGGTCACGTCTACCCCGGGGAAGCCGAGTGGCCCGCGATCAGCGAATGGGAGCGGCGGACGTTCGGTTTCACGGCCGCCGAAGTGGGCACGATATTGCTTTCGCACTGGCGCTTCCCGGCTGAATTGACCGACGCCATCCGCTGCCACCACCAGCCCTTGTCCGACTCCCAGTCGAATGTCGCTGCCTGTGTGCTCAATCTCGCGTGCGGAGTGGCGGCCCGGTTTGGCCTCGATCTGCCCGGCGAGGCCGGCCACTGGGTGCCGGATGCGGCCAAGCTGACGCTCGCCGGTGTATCGGAGCCGGATCTTGACGTGTGCGCCGAACGGGCCCGCGCCCACTACACGGCGCTCTGTGCGACCGTGGAGTGAGGGTAGGTGTTGGCGCCGCGCGGCCCGTCCCGGTCGCGTGGATTTCAGCTGCACCGCAGCCCACGGGAGCAAAGGCCGCCTTTCGCGTCACCGCGGGCGGTAGGGCAGGGGTATGATGCCGGGCGTCCGCCGGCCTTTGGCATACCCCCTGCTAAAAGGGGGTAGGGCTATACCCGCTCGCGCGGGTCCCTGGCCGCGCCTTGTTCACACCTCCAATCCACGTCTGCCCACTCCGGAAGCACTCCGTCTCCCCCTATGATAACCCGATTCCCAGCTTCGTCATCTTGGTTGCGCGCGGCGGCCCGTCAGCTCGCGCTCGCCTCTTTTTTGGCCGGTTTGTTTGTGTCGGGAGTTTCAGCCGCTGATACGCCCGCCGCGGCGACGCCGCCTACTCCCCCGGCCCCCACGCTCGAGCAGCGCATCGGCGCGATGGAAGCGTATTTTCAGAACACCGATCCCTCGGCCGTCCTGAAGGTCGGTCCGAAGGACAAAGATGGTAATCCGACGATCCCCGCTGGTCTCACGACCGCCGCGGTGGGCGTAGCCGGTCCCGGCCACAATGCGTGGATGATGACCAGCGCCGCGCTGGTGCTCTTCATGACGCTGCCCGGTCTCGCGCTCTTCTACGGCGGCCTCGTCCGCACGAAGAACGTCCTCTCTGTGATGGCGCAGTGCCTCGGCCTCGCCGGTCTTGTCACCATCCTCTGGTGGGCCTTCGGCTACAGCCTGGTCTTCGGTAAAAACTTCGACAGCGGTATCCTCGGCGGATCCGAGTATTTCTTCATGAAGGGCGTCGATAGCGCGCCCAACACCGACTACGCCGCCTGGGTTTCCCAGAACGTCTTCTCGATGTATCAAATGATGTTCGCGATCATCACCCCGGCGCTGATCGTAGGTGCGATCGCCGAGCGCATGAAGTTCTCCGCCATGATCCTCTTCATGACCGCGTGGATGTTCCTCGTTTACTTCCCGCTCGCCCACATGGTGTGGGGCGTCAACGGCATGATGAACGGCGTCTGGAACGCCACCGCCTCAATCAAGGCGATCGACTTCGCGGGCGGCACCGTGGTGCACATGTCCTCTGGTTGGTCCGCGCTGATCCTCTGCTTGATCGTCGGTAAGCGCCTCGGCTTCGGCAAGACCCCGATGCCTCCGCACAGCCTCGTGCTCTGCATGGTCGGCACCGGCATGCTCTGGGTGGGTTGGTATGGCTTCAACGCCGGTTCCGCGGTCGCCGCCGACGGTGTCGCGGCCAATGCCTTCACGACCACCACGCTCGCCACGGGCGTCGCCGCCTTCGTCTGGGGCCTCCTCGAATACATCGTCCGCAAGAAAGCCTCTGTCCTCGGTCTCTGCTCTGGTGCGGTCGCCGGCCTCGTCGTCGTGACCCCGGCCTGTGGATTCATCGACAGCACCTCCGCGATGTGGGTCGGCCTCCTGGCCGGTTCCGTGCCCTTCTTCGCCGTGACTAAGCTCAAGGGCATGATCGGCTACGACGACGCGCTCGACACCTTCGGCGTTCACGCTGTGGGCGGCACCCTCGGTGCCTTTATCACCGGTATCTTCGCCACGCCGGCGGTTAACTCGAATCTCAGCACCAACCTGAAGGATGTCGTCGGCAAGACCCTCTGGCTCGAGCAAGTGAAGGCCATTGCCCTCACCCTCGGTCTCGCGGTCGTCGCCACCGTGATCATCGCCTACGTCATCAAGGCCGTCATCGGTCTGCGCCCGACGCCCGAAAACGAGCAGCTCGGCCTCGACCTCAGCGACCACGGCGAAGAAGGCTACATCTACGAGTCGAAGTCCTGAGCTCCCGCCCGGAGCCACTCCCGGCCTCCCGATCCAAGCCTCCCTTTCCTGCCAACCCGCTCTTCGGAGCGGGTTGTTTGTTTTTAGGGTTGGGCGGACGGCCCGACGGGCCAGATCGCGGGAGCGCCGGCAGCCCCGGCTTGCCTCCTCTCCGTGCCGGTAGTCCGATGCCCCCGCCTGTCATGGTCGCCCCCGCTCTTAGCAACTACCTCCCGTTTGACGGGTTAAGCCACCTTTGGGGGGTGTTGCGGTGGCTGGCGGCCCCGTCGTCGGAAAATAACCGCAACTTTTCCGACCCCCGCCGTGTTCTGGAGACGAACGATGACTCTCCAGTGCAAAACTCACCCTCGGGGCTGATCCCTCCGGCCGATTTCACGACGTTTATGCGTGCCTATCAGGATATGGTCTTCTCCACCGCCGCCCGCCTCACCGGCAACGAGGCGCAGGCGGAGGATATTTCCCAAGAGGTCTTTCTAAAGGCGCACGCTCACTTCGACAACCTCCGCACCAGCCCGACCGCGGGCGGCTGGCTCAAGACCGTCGCCACCAACCTCTCCCTCAACCACCTCGCCCGCTACCGCAATCGCTGGAAGTTTTTCTCCGAGTTCAAACGCGACGACTCAGCGGCCGAGAGTGAGGCCCTCGAAGTCGAATTTGCCGCGCCCGATACGTTCTTCTCCGGCGTCGATGCCGAGGAACGCCGCGAATGGGTCGAACGCGCCCTCGACGAACTTCCCCAACACCAGCGCGTGCCGCTCGTCCTCTACCACTTCGAAGACATGCCCTACGACGAGATCGCCAAGAAACTCGGCGTCTCCCTCCCCAAGGTGAAAACCGACATCCTCCGCGCCCGCGCCGCCCTCGCCAAAGTCCTCCAGCGCGGCGCCACCGCGCACGAAACCCTCGATACCTGATCCGCCGCGCCATGAAACCCTCTCCCGAAAAATCCTCTGCCCACCTCGAGCGCGCGATTCATCAGACTCTCCGTTCGCTCCCGGCGCGCCGCGCCCCTCGCTCCCTCGAACTCCGCGTCCTCGCCGAGCTCGAGCGTCTCGCCGCCCTCCCGTGGTGGCACCGGAGCTTCGCCCACTGGCCGCTCCCGGCCCGTGCCGTGTTTCTGCTCCTCTCCGTCGCCCTCGTGAAGCTCACCATCATGGCTGCCGTCTGGGTGATGACAGGCTTCGATGCCGCCGCATTTACCGCGGCCATCTCCCAACAATTTTCGTGGGCGCAGACCGGCCTCTCCGTCGCCCGCACCTTCGCCGATTTCGGCGAACGTATTTTCCACAGCATCCCGTCCTACTGGCTCTACGGCACCGCGGTCTTCGTCGCCGCGATGTATGCCGCCCTCTTCGGGCTCGGCGCCGCCGCCTACCGCACGCTCTACGCGAGCCGCTAAACCACCATGCACACCGATCTTTCGCCTTCTGCTCCCATGAAAACCTCCGTCCGCGCGCTCTTTGCCGGCGTCGCCATCGCGCTCTTCTTCACGTTCACCCTGGCCGCGATTGCGCAGGAAAAACCCGCCACCGAGGCCACCTCCGCCGCCGCGGTGGCGCCCGTGGCGCCGCCCCCGCCGGAAACACCGGTGGTTGCCGAGCCGCCCCTGCGCCGGCTCGACGAACCCTCCGCCACGCCACCGTCCAAGGCCAAGAAATCCAACTCCCAACGTAACGCCGAGCGCGAGGAGGCCGCCAAGCGCCGCGCCGAAGCCCGTGCCGCCCGCGCCGAGTCCCGCACGGGACAGGAAGTCGTCAATGTCTTCTCCGATTCCGTCCTCGAAGAGGGCAACAAGGCCGACGTCGTCGTCGCCGTGTTCGGCAATGCCATCTCTGCCGGCGAAGTCGCGGACGGCGTGGTGGCCGTGTTCGGCGACAACCGCGTCACCGGCCCCGTCGCCAACGGCACGGTCGCCGTCTTCGGCAACAGCTACATCAACGCACCGGTGAAAGAGGGTGTCGTCGTCGTCTTTGGCGACCTCGAACTCGGGCCCAAGGCCAACATCGAGGGCGGCGTCGTCTGTGTCGGCGGCACGATCACCCGCGATCCCGCGACGGTCGTCAAAGGCGGCGTGCAAAATGTCCTCCCCGCCAAGGTGAACTGGCTGCGCGCCTGGATCCGGGAATGTTTCCTCTGGGGCCGTCCCCTCGCGTTTGCCCCCAATCTGGGCTGGGCCTGGACGCTGGCCGGGGTGTTTCTCGCCCTCTACTTTTTCTCCGCGCTCCTCTTCCGCTCCGGCGTGGAGAAGTGCCTGGTGACGCTCAGTGAGCGGCCGGGCTTCTCGGTGCTCGCCGCGCTGCTCACGACGCTGATCACGCCGGTGCTCACCATCTTGCTGGCGGCCACCGGCATCGGACTCGCCGCGGTGCCGTTCATCGGCCTCGGTCTCCTCTGCGCGACGCTCTTTGGCAAAGTGGTCATCCTCGCCTGGCTGGGCCGCCGCTTCACCGGCTTCTTCGGGAATGGCCCGCTCAACCACGTCGCCTTCGCCACGCTCCTCGGCGGCCTGATCGTGCTCGGACTCTACACTGTGCCCGTGCTCGGTTTCCTGGTCTTCAAACTCATCGGCTGGATCGGCCTCGGCGCCGTCGTCTACACGGTCATCCTCGGGATGAAGCGCGACAAGCCGGCCACGCCCCCCGCCGCATCCACCCCTCCGTCGCAAACGCGGCCTACCTCGCCGCCGCCCGCGTCGTTCGTGCCGCCGGATCCGGCCGCGGCCACAGGTGCAGCGGCAGCAGCGGCGGGCACGTTCGTTCCGCCGGTTGTGCCGGTGCCGCCGGTCGCGCCCGTTCCTCCGGTCGTCGAGGGCGCCGCGTTGCGCGCCACGCCGGGCGAGTTCTCGCCGCAAGGCGCCGTGGAGGTCACCGCCACGACTGTGCCGCCCACTCCCGAGCCGAGCGCTGCCGCAGCCTCGCCAGCCAGTGAGCCTCCGCCGGTGGCGCCGAATATGTCGGCGGGTTTCGGCGCAGCCTCATTCACTGCGCCGCCCCCGCCGGTGCAGTCCTACGCGCCACCGCCCGTGAGCGGGCCGGTCATTTCCGCCACCACCCTCCCGCGCGCGGGCTTTTGGATCCGGATCGCTGCAGTGTTTATCGATACGATCCTTATCGGCATCGTGTTTGGCGCCATGATGCACGGGGGCCCGATCTTCATGCCAGCCCTCGCGGCCTACGCGGCGGCCATGTGGAAATTCAAAGGCACCACGATCGGCGGCATCATCTGCGGCCTGAAAGTGGTGCGTCTCGACGACCGCCCGCTCGACTGGCCCACCGCGATTGTTCGCTCACTCGGCTGTTTCCTTTCTCTGGCCGTGGGCGGCCTCGGTTTCCTCTGGGTCATCTTCGACAGCGAGAAACAATCCTGGCACGACAAGATCGCCGGCACGACGGTGGTCCGCGTGCCGAAGGGCGTGTCGTTGCTGTGAGGAAGAGAACGCGGTGCGACACTCCAGCTTTGAATTGAGGTGAGCATAGCTTTCAGTTCCTGTCTCAGGTCACTCGGCGGCCCATTTTTTTGCCTCCTCCATGAAAGTATTTCTCTCCTTCCTGCTGCTATCGACTTATGCGAGTGCCGCAATTGATCCGAGTATCTCTGACGGTTGGAAACTATTTCCTCATCCAGGTAAGGGCATCAATGTCGTAAAGATAAGGTGTGAAGAGAAAATATATTACGCGTTTTTCCCTACAAGAAATACGGGATTCTTTTCATCTCGTTTGCGTGAAAATTTGCCATGCTATTCCTCAATAGATCTAGCGGTTAAGTTCATCAATGCTAAGCCCGCTGCTGCTGAGGTCTTAGCGGCGGGTGAATACTCTATAACGGATAATGCAGGAATTGTAATTCCGTTTTCTGAGGCAGACATGAAGGCATTGATGGCGTCGTCGTGGCAAAGAAAGGGACCCAAGAATTAACAATACCGATCATACAGCCGGCGGAATTGAAAAACCAAAAGGATCGGAGGGTAGCAACAAAACGGGGCCTAGTAGAAGGTTTGGTGACTGAATTGGGGTTGGCCGTAACAACGGACAAAACCTGTGACCAAACGGCGACTAACTCGGCGATTGGTGGCAGACTCGGGGCTCTTGCCTTCTGTGAAAACTGGCGCGGGCCCAATCGAACGGTTTCACGCTACTTCCGAATCGAAACCTTCTTCATCACCGGCGGGGTCTTCGGTTTGCTCATGCCGCCGTCGGGGCCGCGTTCGGTGGGCAGCTCGGCGAGGGTGTCGACGACTTCCTGGCCCTTGATCACGCGGCCGAAGATCACGTAGCTCGGGGGGAGCGGGTGGTCCTGATGCATGATGAAGAATTGGCTGCCGTTGGTGTTGGGGCCCATGTTGGCCATCGCGACGATGCCTCGTTTGTAGCCGGCGCCCCGGAGGTAGAGGGGGGACTCTTTCTGGATCTCGTCGGCGAAGAAGCCGCCCCACGCGCTCTCGCCGCCGCGGCCGTTGCCGAGCGGGTCGCCGCCCTGGAGCATGAAGCCTTTGACGATGCGGTGAAACACGAGGCCGTTGTAGTAGCCGCGTTCGGTGAGGAGGCGGAAGTTTTCCACGGCCTTGGGCGCGGCGTCGGTGAGGAGCTCAAACTCGATCGTGCCCTTTTCCGTCTCGATCACGGCGACAGGGGGTGACGGGGCTTTCTCGGAAGCCGGGGTGGCGCTGGCGGCGGGCTTGTCGGATTTGCCGCAGCCGGCGACGAAGACGAGGGCGAGGAGGGAGAGGGACGTGAGGAGGCGAGCGCGGGTCATGCCTCACTTGTTCGCGGGGCGCGGTGTGAGTCAAGACGGCGGGTGGGGGGGCGGCGAGGGCGGGAGGTCCCGGCTCTCACGCGCCGGGCTACGCGGTCGGTCTGGCGGGGGCACAAAAAAGCCCGGGCGTGGGCCCGGGCTGGAGAGAGGGGGAGTTGGGCTTAGGCGAGCGCGTCGCGGCAGTATTTCACGCACTTCGCGATCTCGGTCATGCGATCTGATCCGGCCGGGACTTTGTATTCGAATTCGATGGTGGCTTGAATCGGCCACTTGTTGTCGCGGATGATTTGGAGCGCTTCCTTGATCGGTGTGTCGCCTTCGCCGAAGGGCACGTTGTCGCCGACTTTGGCGGCCGTCCCGATTTTGCGGTCCTTGATATGAAGGTGCGAGATGCGGGCGTGGTGCTTCTTGAGGAAGGGAATGGGCGAGCCGTTGCCGCCGCCGACGTAGTGGCCGATGTCGAGATTGACGCCGAGGAACTTGGAGTCGCCGAAGGCGTGCTCGAAGTGCTCCATGTTGGAGGTGTGGTGACCGTGGAGGCCGACGAGGAACTTGTGTTTGTCGGCAAAGGTGCCGAGGCGCTTGTGCTCCTCATCGCTCTTCGAGATCTCGGTGGAGATGGCGCGGGCGCCGAGGGTCTTCGCGAGGGTGAAGGCGTAGTCGATTTCGGCGTCGGAGAACTTGAAGATGTTGTCGACCTTGACGACTTCGATGGCGACGCCGGCGTCGTTGAACTTCTTGCGATAGTCGGCGGCCTTGGCGACGGCAGCGGTTTTGCGCCACTCGGCGAGCTTGGAGGCGCCGCCGGGGGTGGCGCCGCCGGTGGCGACCGCGGGCCGGGCGAAGACGAGTTCGCTCGGGGCGCCGAGGAAGACCTCGACGGATTGGGCGCGGAGCTCGACGCCGTTGAGGCCGAGCTTCACGCAGTTCGCGAGGATTTCGTCACCCGTGATCGTCGGGGTGCCGAAGCTGTAGGGGACGTTGAGGCCGATCATGACGCCGTTGACCTTCGAGCTGGCGCCGGCGGCGAACAGCGAGCGGGAGGAGGCGAGGACGCCGGCGGCGAGGGCGAACTTGGTGAAGTCGCGACGAGTGTAGGTGGACATGGGGTGGAGCGGGTTGAGGTGAAGGGAGGTCGGGCGCACGGCCTGACGCGGGGAAACGGAGAAAGAAACAAGGGCCGGGCGTGCCGGGCGGGCAAGTCCCATTTCCGATCAGGCGACGGGAGCAGGCTTGGCCACGGGCGGGCGGCGGAGGGCGTTATTTTCCGTTCACGAGCTGCAGGTAGGCCTTGGCGTAGCGGTGGCCGAATTCGCGATACGAGGCGGAGTCGAAGTGGGTTTTGTCGCCCTTGTCCTTCAGGCCGTCCGACGAGACGAAGGCGGTGCGGGCGACCGTCTGCGGGAGGTCGCGGTGGGCGCGGTCGACGAGCGTGGTGAACTCGGTCCAGGGCTTGCCGTCGAACTGGCCGATTTGGCCGACGACGAATGGCACCGCGGGGGCGGCGAGCTCGGTGCGAAAGGCGGTGATGAGGGCGGAGAGTTTGGTGGCGTAGCCGGCGGCGAGGTCGCGATTGGCGTCGGACTCGCCCTGATGCCAGAGGATGCCTTTGAGCGTGCCGGCGGAGAGGGCGAGCTTGGCGCGGCGGAGGGCATCGTCCCATGGGTGGCTCTGCGTGGGCTGGTAGTAGAAGCCCGGTTTCCAGGCATCGATCGGCGAGCCGCCGACGGCGCAGGGGATGAGGCCGATCACGACATCGGGCGCGCTCACGGCGGCGACATCGGCGGCGAAGGTGCGACCGATCCCGACGCCCGCGGCGGGTTTGTCGAAATGCAGCGGGTCGGTGGCGGGCACCCATTCGCCGGCCTTGTTCAGCATGAGCACGCGCGGATGCGGCCGATTGTCGGCTGGGTTGACGACGCCGCGGCCGGCCATGTTGGACTGGCCGACGAGGAGGAAGAGGTGAAATTTTTCCTTGGGCGGAAGAGCGACGGACTGGCTGCGGAGGAACGGCGCGAAGCAAACGAAGGCGATAGCGAGCAGGCGGAAAGAGCGCATGGGAGAAGAGGGGTGCGGGACGATTTGCCTTCGCGTGCGGGCGCGCGAGCGAAAAGGCGGCGGCTTGCGGGAGAGCGGAGGTGCACTACGGTGCGCGGCATGACGAATCCCGGAGGGTGGACCTGGCGCAGTGGTATGATGGTGGCGGTGCTGGCGATGCTCGCAGGGGAGACCCGCGCGGCCTTCGAGCTGCGGGTCGAGCTGCCGGCGGCCCCGGCCGATGCGGTGGTGACGGTGAGCCGCGAGTCGCTCGAGACCAAGGACCTGACGCCGGTCACGACGGGCAAGCTCGCAGGCGGAAAATTACAGCTGCGCGTGGACGCGGCGCCGGGCTTGTTTCGCGTGAGCGTCGGCGAGGCGGAGGCCGCCTTGGTGGCGGGCGAGGGGCAGACGCTGAGTGTCGAAGTGGGGGCGGAGGGACGCGGCCTTCGCGTGGTGGGCGGGGCGGACCAGGACTTGTTTGCGCGCTATGAAGCGTTGCGCACGGAGTCGCTGGCGCGGCTCGTCTTGCCGGCGCGGGCGGCGGGGGACACCGACGGGGAAGTCGCGGGCTATCGGGCGCACCGGCGGGTGCTGAATGATTTTTCGATCACGCAACTGAAGGGATCGCCGGCGCTCTACGCGGCGTCGCTGCGGTGGGAGGGCGACTACCGGCTGGAGGAGCTGGCGGCGGCCGTTGCCGAGTTGGCGCGGAAACTTCCCGGGGCGGAGATCGTGCGGCTGATGGAAGAACGGCTCGCGCGGTTTCGCGTGACGTCGATCGGCGCAGTGGCGCCGGCGTTGGCGGCACCGGGACCGGATGGAAAGGAGACCTCGCTCGCGGGGCTGCGTGGGAAGGTGGTGCTGGTGGATTTCTGGGCGTCGTGGTGCGCGCCGTGTCGCAGCGAGAATCGCAACTACGTCGAGCTCTACGGAAAGTTTCGCGCGGCGGGTTTCGAGATCCTCGCTGTGTCGGTGGATCAGGATGCGGCGAGCTGGAAGGCCGCGATTCGGAAGGACGGCGCGGGGTGGAAACACATCGGTGATCTCGCGGGCTGGAAGTCGCCGCTCGCGGCGCGCTACGGCGTGACGGCGCTGCCGGCGAGTTTTCTCCTGGATCGCGAGGGACGCATCATCGCGAAAGACCTGCGGGGGCCGGCGGTGGCGGCGGCGGTCGCGCAGGCGATGCGGGGCGGGAGGTGAGGCCGATCAGACTGCCAGTTCCGCTACGGAGCGGGCTGGCGTGCGCTGATAAATCAGCAGACCCACGCGAGCGATGTGGGCGGCGACGGCGGAATCTGTGTCCTGGTCGGAGATGACCAGGCTGAAGCGGTAGGGCAGCAGCAGGTCGTCGAGCGCATCGTAGACGCGGCCGAGCAGGCGCCAGTCGAGCGAATCGCCGACCAGAGCAAGATCGATGTCCGAGCCGGGTTTGTAGGTGCCCTTGGCGCGTGAGCCGAAGAGGATCGCGCGGTGCAGTTCGGGAAAGGACGCCAGCACATCAGCGATCTGTGCGAGCGTCTGAGGGGTAAGTCCGGTTGCAGGTGTCATGTTTCGCGGCTCTCCAACTCGATAAACTTGGTGCGAAAGACGGCGAACTCCGCGTCAAAGTGATCGCGGATGGCCGTGGCGACCTCCCGGGCAGTTTTCTCATTGTAAGTATGACTGCTGCGGTTGCGCGCCTTGATCATATCCATCCAAATGTCTCCGTGGGCGATAAGACCCTTCGCAAAGGCTTCGCGGGTGGCGTCACGGGAGCCGTAGAGTTCGGTGGTGCCACGTGATTCCAGAAAGTCCTTCAAGGTGTTCCACGCGAGTTCGTGAGTGAACTCGAAAGCTTTCACCAAGCCCTGTTGCTCGAGATCAGAAAGTGGACGTTCGGCGGCGAGTTGCACGGCAGCGGACAACTGCCCGTAGGCCTTTTGGAAGCTCTGAAATCGTTGGCGCCAGCGAACGTCGGGAGTCTTCGACATAAGGCAGAAGTCAACAGGCACACAGCGGAAGCGCCATTTCTTTTTCCGCGTTGAGTGGTGCGCGGGAGGGCGTCATGGATTTGAGCGCCTCAGGGCACGGCGGTGGCGATGGCTTCCTTGACGGATTTCTCGCCGAGCTTCGGGACGTTTTTCGGGGCGTCGACGCCGTCGGGTGGGATCGTGGTCGCGAATTGGCCGGTGTCGCCGAGCTCTTTTTGGAGGCGGACGATCTCAGCCTTCAGTTTCGCGATCGTCGCGGCTTGGGCGGGGTCGTTGATGAGGTTCTTCTGCTCGGTCGGATCCTTCACGAGGTCGAAGAGTTCCCAGGCGTCCTTCTTCCAATAGTGGATGAGTTTGTGGGTGGCGGTGCGGACGCCGTAGTGGGCGCGGGTGTTGTGGTGGCCGGGGTCGTGGTAGTAGCGGTAGTAGATCGAGTCGCGCCAGCCGGTGGGTTTTTCGCCGCGGAGGATCGGGGCGAGGGAGCGGCCATTCATGTCGGCGGGGACGGGGAGTCCGGCGAGGTCGAGAAAGGTGGGGGCGAAGTCGGCATTGAGGGCGAAGAGGTCGGTGACCTGGGCGGGCTTGATGCCGGGGCCGCGGGCGAGGAGCGGAATGTGCAGGCCGGGCTCATACATGAAGCGTTTGTCGTAGAGGCCGAGGTCGCCGAGATACCAGCCGTTGTCGGAGCTGTAGATGACGATGGTGTTTTGCGCGAGGCCGGTGCGGTCGAGGTAGTCGAGGACTTGGCCGACGGAGTCGTCGACGCCCTGCACGCAGGCGAGGTAGTCCTGCATGTAGCGCTGGTATTTCCATTTCACGAGGTCGCGGCCGGTGAGGGTTTTCTTCGTGCCGTCGGCCTGGGTGACTTCGAGGGACATGGGCTTCTCGTTGAGCCATTGCTGGCGCTTGGGGCCGGGCGGGAGATCGGCGGGCGGCTCGAGCTTGAGGTCGCGGCGCGTGAGATCCTTGGCGACGGTCTGCTCGTTTTCCGGGAGGGCGGCGGGGCGGGTGGCGTAGTCGTCCCAGAGTGTGGCGGGCTCGGGGATCACCTTGTTCTTGAAGAGGGCCTTGTTCTTTTCGTCGGGCTCCCAAGCGCGGTGCGGGGCCTTCTGATGGAGCATGAGGAAAAACGGTTTGTCCTTCGGGCGGGTGTCGAGAAACTCGAGGCCGAGGCGGGTGGTGACCTCGGTGGTGTGGCCGGCGACGGTGACGCGGCCGTGGGGCGTAAGGAAGTCGGGGTTGTTATAAATGCCCTGGCCGGGGAGGACGATCCAGCGGTCGAAGCCGGTGGGATCGCTGCCGAGGTGCCACTTGCCGATCATGCCGGTGTGATAGCCGGCGGCTTGGAGGAGCTTGGCGACGGTTTGCTGGCTGCCGTCGAAGTTATTGAAGACGGGCGTGCCGTTGGCGTGCGAGTATTTGCCGGTGAGGACGGTGGCGCGGCTGGGCGTGCAGATGGAATTGGTGACGAAGGCGTGGTTGAAGCGGATGCCCGCGGCGCCGAGACGGTCAATATGCGGGGTCTGGTTCACCTTCGAGCCGTAGGCGCTGATGGCGTGCTGCGCGTGATCGTCGGAGAAGATGAAGAGGATGTTGGGACGCGCTGCCGCAGCCGCGGCGGCGGAGACGGGAAGAAGGAGAGACGCGGAGAAGAGGAGCAGGCAGGAGGCGAGCAGGGATTTTTTCATGGGTGAAAAGAGAAGAGGAAGAAGTAGGCTGCGGGAGGGAAGGCAGATTCACTGGTGTGGAGCGGCGGGGGCGGGCGGGTTCGCGGCCTGGCGGCGGGCCATGATCGCGAGCGGGTCGGCGGGGAGATTCTTTTCGTCGATGTAGGTGGCGAGGTCGCGGAGGGCGATGACCTTGTAGCCCTCGCGGTGGAGCCAGGCCATGTAGTCCTCGAAGCGCTCCTGCGGGGTGTTGACCCACGGGTGTTCGCCGTCGGGGACGCCGTGAAACTGCAAGATGGCGATGCGGCCGCCGCGGGCGTGGGCGACGGCGCGCTGGAGATTTTCGAGGGTCCAGGTGGGGCGGGCGTCTCCGGTGGTGGGGATCAGTAGCGGGTGATCGGCGCCGGGTTCGTAGGCGACCCCGCCGCCGGCCGCGTAGGGGACCTCGGGTTCACTGCCGCGCCGGGCGAAGCGGATGCCGGCGGCTTGCAGCACGGGCAGGGCGGTGACGTGAAACTTGTTGCCCGGCCAGGCGAAGCTCACGGGCGCGGGGATGCCGTGTTCGCGGCAACGGTCGGCGATGACGGCGAGTTGTTCGGCGAGTTTGCCGACATTTTTCTCGGTGATGCCGAGGTGGTCGCGCGTGTGGTTGCCGATCTCGAAGCCGGCGCGGTGGAGCGCGGCGATCTGCTCCCAAGTGAGGTAGTCGCGCTTGTTGGTTTTGAAGGTGAAGCCCTCGGTGATGAAGAAGGTGGCGCCGAAACCGTAGCGCTGGAGGAGCGGCGCGGCGACGGTGGCGTGGGAGGCGGAGGAGTCGTCGAAGGTGAGGACGACGAGTTTGTCCGGGATCGGGGTGGCGGCGGGAAGAGCGGCGGAAAGAAGGAGAGACCCGGAGAGCACGAGCAGAGCGAAGAAGGGGCGGAAGGACATGGGGAGGGGCGCGGCAAGCGGGGCGAAAGGGAGCGCGGAGTGCAACGTCGGTTTCGCCGGCGGATCTGGACTTGCCCGGAGGCGAACGCGCGGCCAAACGTGCCAGCATCCCCTATGAAAACTTCTCCTCGTGAGGCGTGGCGTCGTGGTTGGTTGGTCGTAGTGCTCGGGTTGGGTTGTCCGCTGGCGCTCCTGGCGCAGGGCGGTGGCGGTGGTGGTGGCGGCAAAGGCAAGGATCTCCCGCCGACGTTGAGAGCGGCGCAGGAAGCGATGCGGGCGGGGAAAAACGATGAGGCGCTTGCGGCGGTGCGCCGGGAAGTCGCGGCAAATCCGACCTCGGCCGCGGCGGCCAATCTCCTCGACACCCTCGGGGCGACGGCGGAGGCGCGCGTGGTGTTTCAGCGGCGGATTGAGTCGGCGTCGGATGCGGCGGCGAAGGCGGCCGCGCAACGGGCGATGGCGATGTCGTATGCGTTCGACGGCGACTGGGCCAACACCGTGAAATACGAGGAACAGGTGATCGCGTATTGGGTGACGCGTGAGGCGGCCGACCCGCAGAATGCGTTTTACCAGCAAGGCGAAATGGCGAACGAAGCGGCGCGCGTATGCATCGATGCGGGCGCGCTCGATGCGGCGGAGAAGTGGTATCGCAAAGGCACGGAGCTCGGCTTGAAGGAGCCGGAGCCGAAAACTCACCCGGCCAGCTTGTGGGAGTATCGCCTCGCGCACGCCCTCGGGCGGCTCGCGGCGCGGCGGGGTGACAAAGCGGAGGCGCAGAAGCAGATCGCGGCGGCCCGCAAGATCCTCGCGGGTGATCCGAAGATGGCCGAGGCGCAGGAGCGCTATCTGCCCTACCTCGTCGGCTACGTGGCGCTCTACACGGGTGACCTCAAGACGGCGGAGACCGAACTCACCAAGAGCGTGGAGATGCAGGGCAATCAGAACGACCCCTTCATGAAGTGCCTGCTCGGGATGACCTACGAAAAGCTCGGCCAGGCGGACAAAGCCAAGGCGCTCTACCAAAAGGCCTATGAGCAGGCGACGGCGCACAACCCGCCGGCGGCGTTTTCCCGGCCCTTTGCCCGCGGCAAGCTGAAGGGATAAGCGGGCGACGCGGCCAAGCCGGGACCCGAAATGCGCTGCCCGGTCGTCCCGAGCGGCCGCCCGGCCGACGAGATACTCCGCCCGGTCGCCCGGATCTTCGGCCCGCAGGGTGAGATCACGCGCCCGGGGGCGAGAATCCTCGGCCCGGGTTCTGGAAACTGCGGCCGGGTGGTAATAATAGGCGGCCCGGTGTTTCTAATCGTCTGCCCGGACCTCCCGATGGCCCGCCCGGACCTTCAGATGGCCTGCCCGCAATCTCGAATGGTCCGCCCGAAGCCTCGGATCGCCCGCCCGGTCCCGCAGATTCGCCGCCCGAAGGTTCAGATTCGCGGCCCGGAGGTTCAGATTTTCCGCCCGGAGGTCCGAATCTCCCGCCCGACGGCTGCGATCCGCGATCCGATCCTGTTAAAATTCAATTGGTTAGATTGAGACAGGGGCGTGGGCGGGCGGAGGATAAAGCGCGCAAGCGTGGAGGGGGCGCGCTCAAGGAAGTAAGTGCGAAAAGCCGGCTCGAGGGCCGCCGGGCGGCAGGGGGAAGGACCCCGGAAGGCGGGGCTGCGGGAGCAGTGGGCGGCGATCGGGCGCCCGGGGTGGCTGGGGAGGGGGCGGGGGCGGCGAGGAGATGGTTTGGGGCCTAACTAATAACGGACACGTGTCGCGCTACTGACCCATCGAAGGGCTGACTTCGCACTTGTAGGTTTCGGAAACAAATCCATGGTCTGACTCATCTCCTCCGCTTAGCGGAGGATTGGGGTAACTAAGAAAGCAAAGCCCGCCGTATAGGGGTATACGGCGGGCACTTTTTTTGTCCGAATTTCGAGGTTTTCGGGATGGCGAGGCGAATTGCCTCCCCTTGGAGCCCGGTTCGCGGCACGGTCCGGGGCCATGGCAATCGTCGGCAAACGCAATTCCCTCCCCTTCGTCCGTCAGGCGACTCCCGGCTTTTACCTCGATGGCGGCACGCACGGCGAAATTCTCCTGCCCGGGCGCTATCTGGAAAAGCGTCCGGCGGTGGGGGAGCGGTTGGATGTGTTTGTTTACCGCGACTCCGAGGACCGGCTCGTGGCGACGACGGAGGTGCCGTTTGCGACGGTGGGGCAATTTGCCTTCCTGCGGGTGGTGAGCGTGAACCCGCGCATCGGGGTGTTTCTCGATTGGGGTTTGGAGAAGGATTTGTTGCTGCCGATCCGCGAGCAGACGCAGCCGCTGGAGGCGGGCGACTGGCTGGTGGTGCACATTGCGCACGATGCGCGCACGGACCGCATCATCGCGAGCGCGCGGCTGAACCGTTATCTGAATCTCACGCCGCCGAACTACGTGGAGGGGCAGCCGGTGGAGCTGCTGGTATTTGGAGAATCGCCGCTGGGCTACAATGTGATCGTGGAGCAGAAGCACCGCGGGCTGTTGTATCGCGGGGATCTGCCGGAGGCGCCGGCACCGGGCACGGTGCTTGATGGATTTATCAAAGTGCTGCGCGAGGACGGAAAGATCGACGTGACGGTGAATCCGCCGCGGGTGGGCTTCGGCCGGATCGTGCCGGTGGCGGAGAAAATCACGAACGCGCTGAAGGCGGCGCCGGGTCAGCGGCTGGCGTTGCACGACAACAGCGCACCGGAGGAAATTCGCGCGGCGTTTGGCGTGAGCAAGAAGGCGTTTAAGCAGGCGATCGGGGTGCTCTTCAAGGCGGGCGAGATCGTGATCGAGAAGACGGGGATCAAGCTGGCGCCGCCGCCTGCGCCGGAGGTGAAGGGCAAAGAAAAACCGAAAGCACCGACGAAGCCGCCGGGCGGTCCGCGATAGAGCGCGGCGGGTGGCCATCGGTCCCGGCCCGCACGAGCCGGGCGACGGGAGAGGAAGGATTACGGAGCTTTCGCGGCCGGAGGCTTGGGCGCGTCGACGCTGGGTGGGGGCGGAAAGCCGGGCGGCACGAGGAGGCCGCGGTTGGCGGTGACGAGGGCATCGTCGGGACGTGGGTAGTCGCGCCAGAGCCAGCGCATCATCTCGGGGAGAATCGCGCCGCCCTGTTTGTTGGAGTGGGTGCCGACGCCCCAGGTGAAGTTTAAGTCGTAACCCTTCTCGGTGAGGGCGGCGACCATCTGGCGGTTTTGCGCGTGCCAGTCGCGATCCGGGGTGTAGGTCGCGGTGGGGCCCTCGCCACGGACGGCGCGGTTATCGTTGGCGCCGTCCTGGAGAAAGATGCGGAGCGGTTTCTTCGGGGTGCTACGGATGAGGTCGGGGTAGACGTGGCCGCCGCGGAGATTGGTGAAGCTGCCGATGGTGCTGAGCACTTTGCTAAATTGATCGGGGCGATGCCACGCGACGGTGAAGGCGGCGATGGCGCCGGAGCTCGCGCCGCCGATGCCGCGGTCGCGCGGGTCTGGGGAAATATTGTAGTCCTTCGCGAGGGCGGGTAGGAGTTCGTCGACGATCACGCGGGCGTATTTGTCATCGAGGGCGTTGTATTCCTGTGGGCGATTCGTGGAGCGGTCGCCCCAGTCGGACGGGCTGGCGACGGGCTGCTCGGGCTTGCGGCCGGGATTGATGAAGACGGCGAGCATGACGGGAATCTCGCGGCGGTAGATGAGGTTGTTGAGGACGTTGGGCACGCGGTAGTCGCCCTTGGGGCCGGTGAAGGCCTGGCCATCCTGGAAAATCATGAGGGCGGCGGGCGTGGCGGGATCGTATTGGGCGGGCACGTAGACGCAGTAGTCGTGGAGGGTGCCCGGGTAGGCGGTGCTCGGGAGCTGGACCCACGGCGTGAGTTTACCCTGCGGGACGCCGGGCTGCACCTCGGAGTCGGGGCCGGGGAGATAGACGTTGTCGATGGGGGCGGCGCGGCCGGGCAGGCTGGCGAGCGCGAGCGCGCCAAAGGTGGCCGCGAGCGCGAGACGCAGACGGCGAGAGCGAGAGAGACGGAGGGAACGAGGAGAGGAAAGAGATGGGGACATGGGAGGAGGGGGATTACTTCTTGGGACCTTTGCCGGCGACGTCGGAGAACTCTTCGAGCGAAAGGAAGCCGTCTTTGTTTTTGTCGAACAGCGGGAAGCGTTGCGGGGCTTCGGAGGGGTCGGGTTGGCCTTCGAGAAATTCCTCGAGGCTGAGTTTGCCGTCGTGGTTTTTGTCGCGGCGCGCGAACAGTGTGGCGCGGTCCTGCTTGGCTTTGGTGGGCGCGGGAGCGGCGGAGGAGGCCGTGGGGGCGGAGGAGGGCGATGCCGCGGTTTTGATCTGCGGTTTGGCCTCGGGGTGGGTAGCGAGGAGGGAGCGGAGTTCGGCGACGATGGCGGGGCGAGCGCTGGCGAGGTTTTGGGTTTCGCCGGGATCGTCGCGGTAATCGTAGAGCTCGAACTCGGCGGTGGCGGGATCGCCGCCGGGGGCTTTCCATTCGACGAGCCGGTAGCGCCCGGTGCGAAGGGCGCGGCCGAGACGCGGGCCGCGGGGATAGACGTGGATGACGTGGTCGCGGTGGGCGGCGGCGGGAGTGGTGAACAAGGCCGCGAAGCTCTGGCCGTCGAGGCCCGTGGGAGCGGGGAGACCGGCGAGGGCGGCGAGCGTCGGGTAGATATCGACGCTCTCGACCAAGGCGGAGGTGGCGGCGCCGCGGTGACCGGGGACGGCCACGAGCAGGGGAATGTGGGCGGCCTCCTCGTAGTTGGTATGCTTGCACCACATGCCGTGATCGCCGAGGTGCCAGCCGTGATCGCCCCAGAGGACGACAATCGTGTTGTTCGCGAGGCCGGTCGCCTCGAGGGCGGCGAGCACGCGGCCGAGCTGGGCGTCCATGTAGCTCGTGGCGGCGTAGTAGCCGTGAATCAGGTGGCGGGTGAGGGCCGGGTCGAGGGGATCGGTGCCGGCGGGGATGCCGTCGTAGTTGCGCAGCTCGCCGCCGTATTGCGGCGCATAGCTGGGGGCGCCATCGGGAGCGGTGAGACGGGAAGGGAGAGGGAGCTGGGCGGGATCGTGGAGGTCCCAGTATTTCTTCGGCGCCACGAAGGGCAGGTGAGGTTTGAGGAATCCGACACCCATAAAGAACGGTTTGCGCGAGGCGGCGGCAGCCTGGAGGCGGACGATGGCTTCGTTGGCGATCTGGCCGTCGGCGTAGAAATCATCCGGCACGTCGGCCGATTCCACCGCGGCGCCGTTGGCCTGCTTGGTGGCCTTGCCGGAGGATTTTTTCTTCGGTGCGGCGTCGGCGGAGCCCGCGCTGGCGGCGAGCGCATATTGCGGGGCTTTGGGGCGGAAGTGGGGCACGGACCAAGAGGCGGTGTCTTCGAAGTTGCCGTGGCCGACGTGGAAGAGCTTGCCCATCGCCTCCGTCTGGTAGCCGTGGGCGCGGAAGTATTGCGGGAGCGTGACGGCGTCGGGGCGCGCAGCGCGGAAGTTGGTGGGGAGATCGTAAATGCCGAGCGTCTGCGGGCGCAGACCAGCGAGGAGGGCGTTACGCGAGGGCGAGCAGACGGCCTGATTGCAATAGGCGCGGTCGAAGCGCAACGCGCGGGCGGCGAGGCGGTCGAGATTCGGCGTCTTGGCGGCGGTGTCGCCGTAGGCGCCGAGGACGGGTTTTAGATCGTCGACGCAGATGAGAAGGACATTGGGCTGGGCCCGGGGTTCGGCGCCCGAGGCAACTATGGCAAGAGGGCCGATCACCAAGGCCAGTCCGATCGGAGCGGAGAGACGGAAGGAACGAAGGAGGGCGAGACCGCGAGCGCGCGAGCAGGAGGCGGCGAGACGGAGAGAGGCGGAGAGGGACAGAGACATGAGAAAGGGAATCAGGCGGCGACGGGGGTGAGGCGGGCGGTGAGGGCGTCGAAGCCGTTGGGGCGCTCGTAGGCGGCTTCGCGTTCGACGTGGGGTAGGGCGTGGAGGACGGTGACGGCGGAGACGCGGGTGCTCAGGGCGTGGAGGAGGGTGCGCACGATGAGCCTGGCGTGGGCGGCGCCGAGGCAAAGGTGGGGGCCGAAGCCGAAGGAGAGGTGGGGGTTGGGTTTGCGGTCGAGGCGGATTTCGGTCGGCGCGGGGAAGGCGGCCTCGTCGAGATTGGCGGCGGCCCAGCCGAGGGAGACGCGGCCGGCGGGAGGGACCGTGTGGCCGTGGACGTCGGTGGCGACGGGGCACACGCGGCCGATGTGGGTGAGCGGCATGAAGACGCGGAAGAATTCCTCGGCGGCGTGGACGATGCGTTTCGGGTCGTCGCGCAGGTAGCCGAGGGCGGCGGGATTTTTTCCGCAGTAGGCGATGATGTTGGCGATCGAGTGAATGATGGTGTCGCGGCCGCCGGCGAAGGTGAGGTTGCCAAAGCCCATGAGCTCATCGCGCGTGAGCGGGCGGCCGTGGTAAGTGGCCTGGGTGAGCGCGCTGAAGAAGTCTTCGCCGGGCTGGGCGGCGGCGCGGTCGAATTGGGCGTGGAGGTAGTCCTCGAGGGTGTGGCCCTTTTTGAAGGGGCCGCCGCTGACTTTGAACACGTGGATGCCCCAGCCGATGTAGGTGGCAGCTTCGGATTCGGGAACGTTGAGCAGGTAGGTGAGGGCGTGGGATTGGATCGGGAGCGCGAAGTCGTTGATCACATCGAAGGAGTCGCGCGCGAGAGCGGCGGTGAGTTTCGCGGCGATAAGGGCTTCGACGCGGGCGATGACCTCGGGCTGCTTGGCGCGTTGGAAGAACGGTTCAACGAGGGCGCGGTAGTCGGTGTGCTCGGGTGGATTGGTCTCGATGGGCAGTTGGCGCATCGAGCGGACTTCCTCTTCAGACGGGATGGGAACGCGGAAGGGGGCATCCGAGCTGAACGTCTGCCAGTCGCGGGCGGCCTCGCGAACGTCGGCGTGGCGCAGGAGCATGGGGAGCGTCTCGCCTTGGAACGGGCAGCGGAGGATGCCGTCTTTTTTTCGCGCGTCGTGGAATGGATCGGGGACGGTATTCAAGAGAGGGAAAGGCGGAGGTGAATTAAGATTTGGGCGCGGCGGCCTTCTTCGGGGCCGGGGGCGACCAGGCGGCGGGGGCCGGGGTGGCGACGGTGAAAGGGACGGGGTCTTCGAGGCGCTGCAGCTCGGCGGCGAGGGCGGAGGTCATCGCGGCGACGCGGGCGGCGTGTTCCGGGCGGGCGGAGAGATCGGTGAGTTCAGCGGGGTCGGCCTCGAGATCGAAGAGCTGGGTGCGGTCGATCTGCGGGTAGCGGATGAGTTTGTAGCGATCGTCGCGGAGGGCGCGTTGCACTTTTTGGTAGGCGAACGTGAG
The DNA here is from genome assembly GCA_947453695.1 of Opitutia bacterium. Classification (GTDB taxonomy): domain Bacteria; phylum Verrucomicrobiota; class Verrucomicrobiia; order Opitutales; family Opitutaceae; genus GAS368. The sequence goes on along the minus strand of CANGHW010000060.1, from coordinate 4,526 downwards.
GGCGGGACGGGCGGGGGTGGCGGGCTGGCGGAGGGTGGGCGTAAGGTCGCGGCCCTCACTGGTGGCGGGGCCGGCGATACCGCTGAGGGCACCGAGCGTGGGCAAGACATCGTAGAGGTAGCAGAGGGCATCGGTGCGTTGATCGGCGGGGAGGCCGGGGCCGGCGACGATGAGCGGGACGCGCACGGAGTGTTCGTAGAGGTTTTGTTTGCCAATGAGACCGTGGCTGCCGCGGGCGACGCCGGAGTCGGCGGCGAAGACGATAAAGGTATTTTTTCCCTGCGGTGAGGCGTCGAGGGCGCCGAGCACGCGGCCGATCAGGTGGTCGAGGTAGGAGACGTAGCGGTAGTAGTCGGCGAGCATGGCGCGGACGTCGGCCGAGGTGCGCGGCCAGGGGAGCAGTTGCTCGTCGCGGATGGCCATCTCGCCGTTGTTGAACGGATGCTGGGGCAGGAAGTTGGCGGGGAGGGGAATTTTTTCGGGGTCGTAGCGGACGGGATAATCATCGGGGACGATGTGGGGATCGTGGGGACCGTCGAAGGCGAGGTAAGCGAAGAACGGGCGGGAGTGGGGCTCGCCGAGGAAGGCGATGATCTCGTCGGCGAAGACGGCGCAGGCGTGCTGCGGGGCGACCTTGGCGGGACCCATCTTGCCGTTTTCGAGATTGGCGAGCGGGGCTTTGAGGGGATTGGTCATGCCGCCGGTGAAGAGCTGGCGGGCGCGTTGGAAGCTTAGCGGGACGGAGGCGGGGGTGTTGTGCCATTTGCCGCTGATAAAGGTGGTGTAGCCGGCGCGGCCGAAAGCGGCGGGCCACGTCTCATCGCGGGTGAGTTTCTCGTCGATGTGAAACAGGGGGCGGCCGGAGAGGAGCATGGCGCGCGAGGGGACGCAGGTGGCGCCGTTCATGCCGCCCTGCATGTAGGCCCGATTGAAGGAGACGCCGCGGCGCACGAGGCGGTCGAGGTGGGGCGTCTGAATGTGGGGATTGCCGAGGGCGGCGATAGTGTCGGCGCGCTGGTCGTCGGCAAAGATGACGAGCACGTTGGGTCGGGTCGGGGTGGACGGGGTGTCGGCCGCAGCGGCGCAGACGGAAAAAAGCAACCAGAGCAGGACGAAGAGCAGGAGGGCGGGAGCGACCGCGGGGAAACGAGGGCGGAGGAGGCGTATCATGGGGAGGTCGGGGTGGCGGCGGGGAGAAGGGGCGTAAGTTTTTCGGCGACGAGCCGGGCGATGATGGCATTGCCGGCGTCGGTGGGGTGGACGCCATCGGGGCTGAGCCAGGCAGGGTGAGCGACGAGGAGCTGGTGCAAGTCGACGACGGGGAGATTGAGTTCGCGGCCGAGGGCGAGGACGGCGTCGCGGTAAGTGCCGAGCACCGCGGCGAGGCCACCGGCGGCGGCGAAAGGCTCGGGCGCGTGGCGCTGGAAATAAGGCTCGGGGTTGATCGGCGGGAGCGTGCAGAGGACGACGCGGGCGGGGAGGGCGGAGCAGGCCGTGATCATCTGGCGGAGCTGCGCGACGTAGCGATCGACGGGGACGTGGACCTTGGGGGCGTCGAGGCGGCTGTCGTTGGTGCCGAAGAAAATGACGACGTGGGTGGGGTGCTGAGCGAGGACGTCGGCCTGGAGACGGCGCAAGGCGGCGGTGGTGGTGTTGCCGCCGACGCCGGCGTTGACGACCTCGACGCCGAGGAGCCGCGCGAGTTCGGCGGGGTAGCCGCGCTTGGTAATGCTGTCACCGAAGCAGACGACCTTGGGCGGAGGCGGGGCGGCGTGCAGGGAGCCGAGGCACGCGCAGGCGAGCAGCAGGCAGAGGAGGAGGCGAGGGGCGGCCATGGCGGGGTTATTGATGCACTCAGAATTTCGGGACTTGTCGAGCGAGGGCCGCGAAGCGCGGGTGGAACGGCAAATCCGGTTTGCCTCGCCGGGCGGGGCGCGAATGGTGGCGGGACTACTTATGAAGTTCGCGCCAATCCTCCTCGTCCTGCTCGCATCGCTTTCCGGTTCAGGCCTCGGCGCCAAGGAGCGCAACGCCGTGGTGATTCAGGCAGACTTCGGCGGAGCGGTGATGCCCGGCGTGGTGTTCGCGGTGGACAAGGAGATCCCGATTTTCACGGTCCAGCCGCTGATCGAGCTCTACAACATCGATGCCGCGGCGCGGAACCTGATTTACACGGCGCCGGTGTGGCCGGCAGGCACGGTGTTTGTCTCGGTGGTGGATCCGGGCGTGGGGACGAAGCGGAAGTCGGTCGTGCTGAAAACGAAGAACGGGCAGTATTTCGTGACGCCGGACAATGGCACGCTCACCTACGTCGCGCAGGAGCTCGGGATCGCGGCGGTGCGGGAGATCGACGAGAAGATCAACCGCCGGCCGGGCACGGAGTGGTCACACACGTTTCACGGCCGTGATGTTTACGCTTATACCGCGGGACGGCTCGCAGCGGGCGCGATCACCTACGAGCAAGTCGGGCCATTGCTGGAGCCGAAGGTGGTGGAAGTGGAGCTGCCGAAGCCGGTCGTGAAGGACGGCGTGGCGACCGGTATGATCGACTCGTCGCGCGGGCACCTCGGCAACACCTCGTGTCTCATCGACCGCCGCACCTTTGAACAACTCGGCGTGAAGGAGGGCGAGCCGGTGGTGGTGACGATTCGCAAGGGCGAGAAGACCGTGTGGGAGGAAGTGGTGTCCTACGTGCGGACCTTTGGCGACGTGCCGGTGGGAAAAAATCTACTGTTCATCAATAGCATGGGCTTCGTCGCGCTGGCGGTGAACCAGGGGAATTTCGCGAACAAGTATGAGATCGACGCCGGCCGCGAGTGGACGCTGGCGGTGCGGAAGAAGTGAGGCGGTGACGAGGGAGGGAGCGACGATGGGGCGGCGCCGGGCCGGGTGATCCGCCGCGGGCGGACGGCGGCGCGCGTCACGGAGGGCCGAGGCCGTAGGACTTTTCCCACCACACGACGCGTTCGGCGTCCGTGGGCTCGGGCTTTTTGAGGCGGTTTTGCCACGCGCGTTGGTAATCCAGGCGTTTAGATTTTAGCATTTCCGCTTTCGTCGGCTCGGTGGCGGGATCGGGGAGGGCGCCTTGATCGCCCGTGGTGCGGATCCATTCGTCGAGGGAACGGCGGAGGGCGGCGACCGTCGAGGCGTGGGCGGGAGACGAGGCGACGTTGTGGAGGCCGGCGGGATCGCGGGTAAGATCGTAGAGTTCGAACGGGGCGCGGGTGGGCTGGCACCACAGGTCCTGAAGGGCGTCGAGTTGACCGGCGGCGTGGAGGACGCGGAGGAGCGGCATGCCCGGGTAGCTGGCTTCCTTGTAGCCGGACCAGTTGAAGCGTGGAAGCTCGGGGAAGAAATTTTGGACGAGCATGTGCGTGGGTGTGATCACGGCGCGGATGCGGTCGTAGGCATCGCCGCAGCGGTCGCGGGCGGCGAAGATCTGCGGACGCTCGGGGAAGGTGGCGCCGAGCAGCGCGCGACCGTCCATCCACGAAGGCGCAGGGCGTGTGGCGAGGGCGAGGGCGGTGGGCGCGAGGTCGATGAGGCTGACGAGGCGGGATTCGACGCTGCCGGCCGAGACGCCGGGGCCGCGGATCAGGAGCGGCACGTGGAGGCCCTCGACCGTGAGCCACTGTTTGCCCCACGGCATGGGGCGGCCGTGATCGGCAAAGAAAAACACGAGAGTGTTTTCCAGGACGCCGGCGGCTTCGAGCTGGGCGAGGATGGTGCCGACGCGTTGGTCGACGGTCTCGACGCTGCGTTGGTAGGCATACCAGTCGCGGCGCATGAGCGGGTGCTCGGGGTAGTTGGGCGGGAGGGTGAGGCGGGCGAGGGCGGCTTCGTCGTAGGACTCTGGAATCGGAAACGGACGGTGCGGCTCGGTGATCTGGAATTGGGCGAAGAAGGGCTGGCCGGGTTTACGTTTCCGCCAGTCGTCACCGTCGAACATCTGCGCGGGATTGTGGGCGAAGTTATAGTGGGTCTTGGCCTTGGTGATGGGGCGGCCATTGCGGATGGTGCCTGGAGCGGCGGCGTTGGTGACGAACCAGCCGGCGTCGCGGAGGAGGGCGGGGAGGTGCCGGTAGGGCGCGGGGAGCGGCTGGGGATTTTCGACGTCGTGGGCGTGGAGGCCGGTGATGATCTGCGACGTGCCGAGGATGAAGGCGGAGCGCGAAGAGCTGCAGACGGGAGCGGTGGCGTAGGCGCGCGTATAGCGGCGACCCTCGGCGGCGAGGCGGTCGAGGTGCGGGGTTTTGACGTCGCGCAGTCCGTAGGCGGCCGTGTCGGGCGACATGTCGTCGGCGATGATCCAGACGATGTTGGGCGGTGGCGCGCCTGCGGCCGACGCCGTGGTGGAGAACAAAAGAAAGAAGGAAAGCGCGAGGGGGAGGAAGAGAGCAACGAGGGCGCGGGGGGCGTTCATGGAGGAGGGCGATGAAGGGAGGATTTTTCCGCGGATGGAGTGCGGTGGAAGATTTGGATGAGCGAACGACCGAAGCGGGGCAGCTATTGGGGATCCACTTTTT
>CANGHW010000059.1 GCA_947453695.1 Opitutia bacterium | reverse complement strand
GACGCAAATGCGCGCTTCCGGCTAGGTCGGCTCATTTCCTATTTCGTGCAGATTTGACCGATCCTTCGCGACTCGCCGCGTAAGAGCCTGTCCGCTCAATTGGCAACGCTATGCCGGCCGGAATTCCTATGGCCTTGGCAGCACGTAAACCGAAGAAAAGCCAGACACCGTCTGGCGAATTTGCTGTGTCCGATCCGACCTGATCACCAGCACGCCCGAGTGTGGTCGACTTCGGGATCAAGAGGCGACGCGGTTTTTCCAATAATGCGTCCGGTCAGTTCGACCCCGTGAATGAAATGTATGAAACGCAATTTCGGCTCCCAACCGTCAGCTCCAGCGCCTTTCGGCGGTGCAAATTTGACCGATCAGTCGTCATCCCTCTCGTAGACTGCCGTTCCGTTACAATGGTTCATCTCACCGTCCGTTTAGTGCAGCCAGTGGTGGTGAAGTAGTGGCGGAGTAGCGAAAGAGTAGTGGCTGAGTAGCGGGTGCGTCCGATTTTCGAGGAGAACAGCCGCTCACGGAGGTTTCGAGCCACGTGCCAAGCGCCGGTTTGGCGCGCTGAATCTCAGCGAGATGAGGCGAGTCTACCTACTCTGACCGAACCACCAGATTCTTCAGGACTGTCTGAAAAATCTCCGCGCAATCTCGCGTATACAGGAAAAAATGCGGCGATTCGCCAAATCGGCAGACGGTGTCTGCCGAATCCGAAGTGACCATCCGAAAGGATCGAGCCTGAAGGCGGTGAGTTCGGTCCAAATAACCGCAGCTAAATCACCAGACGGTGTCTGGTGATTTAGCTGCGCATGGGGATAAGATTTCACCACCAATTTCGAACCGGGAAGCATCGACGGCCCCGGCGCTTCCTAGTGCCGTTCCTTGCATGAACTCGGTCGGACTGCCGCAGCGCTCCGAAGGCAAGACACTTGGAATTTAAGCGGGACCTGTCGTCGCTGAAAAGGTCAAATAACCACCCGCACCGTCAGAACAATCGACGACGATCTCAATGGTGATGCGCTCTTCGCGTGCGCTCTCTCACTTCCGGATGGCATGGTTAGGTGGTCTGGCCTATTCCGCCATCCCGGGTTCACCTTGGTTTTCTAAAGGCCACAAAGGAGTGGCGGTCTGCGGCATCTCGACGGCATAGCCCAGTTCCTCGTAACCGGCCAGTCGACGGCGAAACATCGCGTGCGTGATCGCGTGGTTGTCGTCGAGGTAGTCGAAAATCATCGCTGCGCCTTTCGCTGCATGCCGTCGATGAAGTCGACCGGCGTATTGCACGAGCCGCCCTTTGAACGAAAGCGGCATCGCCAACACCAGAGTGTCCAAACGCGGAAGGTCGAATCCCTCGCCGATCAGCGATGCCGTCGCGAACAGGACGAATGGCGTTCCTCCATCGTAGTTTTCGTCGATTTGCCGCAGCACTTCACTCCGGGCCTTCTTTCCCGTTTGGCCGTCCAGTCGAAGGCACCTCACGTCCGTTGCCTTCGACGTGAACTCCTGCTGCAAGCGGTCCAGATAGACTTTGCGATCCGCCAGCACGAGCGGCGATCGCCTTGCTGCCATGCAAGACAATAGATCGGTGACGATCACCTTGATCCGACTTTCATCCTGCACCAACGCTTCCCACACGACATGGATCGGCGGTCGTGGCCCGGCATCGGGCGACAGTGCCAAGGTAGTGTGGCGAACTTTCACCGTCCGCACTTCATCGGTTGGAGCATCGAGCAGCGTGTGCCGAATCGGTCCGCATTGGGCGAAGAGCAGTTTCTCCATCCGGTCCTTACGTTTCGGGGTCGCGGTAAGTCCGTAAACCCGGCGGCTCGGGGACGCTTTCAACACCATCTCGAACGACGCAGCGGGCACGTGATGGCATTCGTCGACGATAACCACCCCATAGCCGGCCAGCGCCGTCACCAGATTTTCTACGCGAATCAGCGATGGCAGCATGGCAATGTCGAATCGTCCGGTGAGCCGCGGAGAAGACCCGCGCCAGAGACCGATCTCCTTTCGCTTTAATCCGAGAAATCGCATGGCGGTCTCCCGCCACTGATCCACCAGCACCGCGCGGTGCACCAGCACGAGCGCCGAGGTGCGGGCTCGTCCGATCAACGCGCAGCCCATGACTGTCTTTCCCGCACCCGGCGGTGCGCAGAGCACTCCGTTGTCTTCCGCGAACATTTTGCGCACCGCCTTCTCCTGACCTTCCCGCAACTCACCTTGGAATTTCCACGGCACGCGCGTTCCGGCCTTTCGCGCATCCTGCACGACGACCGTGGCACCAGCCGTCTCCAACAGTGAAAGGCTCTGGTCCAACACCCCGCGCGGAAGCACGAGCCGGTCGGCGTGCCATTCGCCAGCGAAGAGAAATCGCGGCGTATCAAACGTAGCGAACCGCAGTCGCAGTTTCTCGTGAAAGACCGGATTGGGAAACGTCGCAAGCCTCCGTAACGCTGCCAGCACCGGTATCGGCAGTGATCGAGGCACATGAATTTGCGCATCGAGCCGCACCGTCACTTCGCCCGCGATGATTCCACTGCGAATTTGCGGATGCGACAATTCCAGCACCATCGCGTCGTTTTGCAGCGCGAAGTCGTGCTGGTGCTCGGATGTGTCTGCGGCTTGGACCGGTGACGCCAAGGGTCTGACTGGCGCAACTCTGGCTAGCGTTCGGTCCAAGCTTTCACGACTCAGTCGGGGAAGTCCTGCCAGATACGACCATTGGTCCTCGAAAGCTGCCATTCGCGGGTCCACGAAGAGCGTGTTGCCATTTTGCCGCGGAGCCTTGGCGAGAGGTAACGCGATCAGATTTCCGAAGCCACCGACCGGCAAGGTATCTTGATTGGGAAACAGGCGATCATACGCGCCAAGTCCCAACGTCGGCCGCAGAGCCGAGGCTTTCGCCACCAGAATCGTTCCCAACCTCCGCGCCATGGCGGCAGGCACGGGCTCTGCAAAAAAGATCCAAGCATGCGCGCCGTTGCCCGACCGGGACCGTTCGATTGCCACCGTGAGTCCGACTCGCTCCGCCGCCTCGCGATAGGCCAAAACGTCATCCCTCCAACCTTCGCCATCAAAGTCGGCCGCGAGAAACCGGCAGGTATCGTCCGTGCCGATGGCATACACGCCGAGCGTTTGTTCACCTCGTAAATGTGACTCAACGGCGCGCTCGTCGAGCGGCGGGAAACTCTGGTGACAGCACTCCGAACACTTCACCTTTGGCTTGCGGCAAATCCCACTTTGCCGATTCGCGAAGCTGTCATTGTTACAAGCCGGCGAATAGCCGCTCTTCGCGGCTTTGTGATTCTCCCATCGCTTCGGATAGACCGAGCGCCGGGTGCCAAACAGATCCAGAAACAGAGAGACCTTTTCTGCCGGTGTGCGAGGGATTTGAACCGCATGGGCAGGCGTCGCGCCGAGGTTGAGTTGTTCGTCGGATGTGAGGGCAACGAGTTCCTCTTCCGTCTTGAGTAGCTCCGCGGCAAGCTCCGTCAGCCTTCGCCTTAGACTGGCTTCGCGCATCTGCCGAGGGGAAGAATCCATTTAGCACTCCAAGCTCTTGGCTTTAGATCGACGAGCGAAGCCGCCGAGACACCTTGCCCGCCGCGCGAGTTTGCACTGTGGGTTCCCCGGACGGTCTCGATTGCCCCTGTCTCGGGGAACTGTTCTCTAAGCCCACCAGCAATGGTTGCAGCGAGTCACGGATTTCATCCGAAGCGTGCAGCAGGCTGCGCGGGATCATCGGTCGAAGATCGAGTTGAAACGCATGGGCCGCATTTTGGGAGGCGCTCGAATTAACGACCTCGCCGGCATAGCGTAACAACGCTTGAAAATTTTCTTTCGTCATCTCGCTGGCACGCGCCGCGGCAAACGATTCATTCAAATACTGCCGCACAATCGGGATTAGCATTTTCACGTGGCGCAGATCTTGCGGGCGAGGTGTCGCGACCAACGAAATCAGATTATAGAGCTTCGCCTTCAGCATCACCAATGGCGACGGAATCCGGTAGCGAAAGTGAGCGGAGCCGACAACGACATCGCGCGCGAGATCCTCCGCTGAAAGTCCATTCACCTCATGTAGAACCTCCACCGACAGCTCCTTTGCGCCTGATGTGGCTGGGCGCTTGAGGAATGCCGCAATCACGGAGTCGCGCTCCCGGGGGAAGGTGATTTCCCAGCCGGTCCGATGCGCGAGCGTTTGGGCCAATTCCCGGGTGCCGTAGATGTCGGCGTCGACACTTACGAAGGGCCGATAGGCTCGGAGCGTCGGGATTTTCGAACCGTAGAGCCGAGCCCAAATGTTTACGGCCTGCCCGCCGACAATTAGAGGTAGTTCCGCGCCTGAAAGAATCTCGGCAAAATCCTCCGGGATACGCGGCGCGCGAAGCGGCAGTTCAGACATACTGCGCGTGCCGAACTATCCGCAGGGTCCTGCTCGGCACGCCGCCGAGGAGGTCGTTCTCCGCCTGCACGCGTGCTGGGGTTGCGAGCCTAAGATCGATGCGCGCTTGGTCATAGGCGCGCATCCTATCCTTCCATTCGCGCACCTTGGTGGTGGTCGTGGCATCATCGAGCACAGGCGGCGGCAGCCCCGGGCGTTTGCGCAAGGCGGCACGATAGTAACGCAGTGCCTGTGGGTAATTCATGGCGCCGAAAAACTAGCCGCGAAATCATAAGGGTCAACCTGCAAGCCCGATGAAACTTTGGTGACAGGCCGAGCGGAATTCGTTGATTGGCATTAAGCCGTCGTGGCTCCCACTACGGAAGATGATCCAGTTACTTCAACTTGGCCGCGCTCTTTCGAGAGCGGAGATCAGCCTGCCGCTTTGATTCGCTTCAAAAGTTCGTGGTTTCACCCATGGCGGTTGAAGCGAATGAAGCGAATTGATGACGGGAACCCCAGCTGCTGGCCCGACACGACGAGGCCAAACTTTGATCCAGCGTCGAGCCTCCCTGTGGCTCTCCCACTGAAAACGCGGGATTCGCTTCAAAAGTTCTCGATTTGATCCATGTCGGGCAGCCAGTGTGATGGTTGGAAGTCGCGGCTCGCGGCGCTGAAAGGAGGAAGTCCAAATAGGCTGATCGTCGGGTGGTCTTGGCGTCGGACTTGCTCCACAGGAACAACTACCGTCCGTTGAGCGCCACTTCTTTCGGTGGCGCGGGCTTTTTGTTAACGTTTCCCCGTGTCAACCTCACCCCACGCCTCAGCCGACAAGCTCAGCGGTCCCCTCCCCTCGCAGGAACGAATCGCCGTGCTCGATGTGGTGCGCGGCTTCGCGCTCCTCGGCATTTTGATCATGAACATGCCAGGATTCTCGACGTCGTTCTTCGCCGGCGCCGACGGTTCCCTCGTTTGGACCGGAACCGTCGACCGCGTCGCCGAATCCGCGCGTGACATGCTGTTCTCGGGGAAATTCAACAGCATGTTCAGCCTGCTCTTTGGTCTCGGCTTCACCATCCAACTGGGCCGGATGATGGCCCGTGATCCCGCGCGCGCACCGTGGCTGTATATGCGCCGGCTCCTCGTGCTCGGCGTTTTTGGTCTCATCCACTCGATGGTTTTCTGGAACGGCGACGTGCTGCACATCTACGCAATTTTGGGGTTTGCCCTGCTATTCCTGCGCAACGTCTCGAATCGAACGATCTACGTGCTGCTGGGAATCTGCCTCATCTATCCGCTGATCTCAGGTTTGACCCGTCTGGCTGTCATTACGCCGGAGATGGTTAAACTGCAGGTCGCGGAAGAAAAGGTCTGGGAGGCGTCCAACAATCTCGCCTTCGGGCACGGCACGTTTCTTGCCGCAGCGCGGGAGCACACGCGCGAATTCTTTTTCGACTATGGCACGCTGCTGAACCTCTGGGGCAACCTCGGGTTCTACGTGCAAATGGCGACTACCCTGCTCTTGGGATTCTTGATCGGGCGCAACGGTTGGTCGCAGCGCATCCCCGAGCTTATGCCGAAGATCCGCCAGCTGCAATGGAGCGGACTGGCACTGGGCATCGTTCTCGCAGCGACCTACGGGATCATCCGGGAATTATACCGCGCGCCCGGACCCTCGCCGATCAAGATCGTCGCCTCCAATGCCTACGTGCTCTGCCGGCTCGCGTTGATGGGGTTTTATGTCCTCACGATCGTGCGGCTGATGCAGTCGCCCAAGTGGCAGCGGCGGTTTGCACCGATCGCCGCCACCGGACGCATGCCGCTCACGAACTACCTTTCACAAACGTTAATGGCGACGACCCTCTTCTACGGCTGGGGTTTCGGCTTGTATGGCAAAGTCGGCCCGGCGCTTTGCCTCGTTATCGCGTTCGCCATCTACTTCCTAATTCAGGTGCCCCTCAGCGTCTGGTGGCTGCGGCAGCACGACTACGGTCCCATGGAATATCTCTGGCGCCGGCTGACCTACGCCCAGCCTCCCGCGGTTAAACCGGCGGCTGCCAGCGCGGCCTGATGAGCCAACGCGGATCAAGCGGCCGCATCTGCCAGCGGCCGCGGCTCGGCTGCACCATGAACTAATCCTACTGCACTGCAGCGTGACGTTCTGCTGTGCGGAGCAGACGAGGCCATAAAATCAACCGCGGCACTCAATTCTCTCACGGGTGCGCATCAGCGGCGGCCACGGTCTGCGGCGATCCACCGGCTGGTCCAGGCAATAGTTGAACTCGCAGCTCCTCGCTTTGGCGTTCGTCGGACTGCCCGCGAATCCGGGCAAACCAGTGACGTAAACGATCAAGGTAGAGATAGATGACGGGAGTCGTGTAGAGCGTGAGCATCTGACTCACAATCAATCCACCGATGATCGTAATCCCGAGCGGCCGACGCATTTCAGAACCGGTGCCGGACCCCAAGGCGAGCGGCAGGGCGCCAAAGAACGCGGCCATCGTCGTCATCAGGATCGGGCGGAAACGCAGCAAGCAAGCCTCGTAGATCGCCTCCCGCGGGGACTTGTTTTCCTTTCGCTCCGCCGCCAGGGCGAAATCAATCATGATGATCGCATTCTTCTTCACGATACCGATGAGCAGAATCACGCCGATTAGCGCGATCACGCTCATGTCGGTGCGGCACAGCATCAGCGCGAGCACCGCGCCTAGCCCCGCGGACGGCAGGGTCGACAAGATCGTGATCGGATGAATGGTGCTCTCGTAGAGGACCCCAAGGACGATATAAACGGCGAAGAGCGCCACGCCGATCAGGAGGGGCTGGGTCGCTAGCGAAGATTGGAATGCCGCCGCCGTGCCAGCGAAACTCCCGTGCACCGTGACCGGCATGCGAATATCCTTCTCCGCGGCTGCCACGATTTCGACGGCATCGCTCAGCGCCACACCCGGCGCGAGGTTGAAGGACAGCGTGATCGCCGGGAACTGCCCCTGGTGGTTAACCGACAAGGGCGCCGTCGACGGGCCGTAACGAGCCACTGCGCTGAGCGGCACCTGCGCACCGCTGGATGTTTTCACATAAATATCGCGCAGCGACTCCGGGTTGCGGGTGAACTCCGGCGCCAGCCCCATCACGACGTGATATTGATTAAGTGAGCCATAGAGCGTGGACACCGGGCGCTGTCCGAAGGCGCTGTAAAGGGTATTGTCGAGCACCTGCGTAGAGATGCCGAGACGAGCAGCCACGTCGCGGTCGTATGTTATCATCTGCTGCAGACCCTTGGTCTGCTGGTCGCTATTTACGTCCGCCAACTGCGGCAAGGAACGGAGTTTTTGCACCAGCCGCGGCGCCCACTCGAGCAAGTCTTCGAGATTATCGCCCAGAAGGGTGTATTGAAACTGCGCGCTGGCCTGGCGCGCACCCATGCGGATGTCCTGCACGGCCTGCAATAAGGGCGTGGCACCGGCTTCCTTGGAAAGCTGGGGGCGCAGCCGTGCAATCACTTGGTCAGCGGTAACGCCCTTGCGCTCGTCGAGCGATTTCAAGGTCAGCGACATGCGGCCGTTGTTCATCGCGGAACCGTTGCCGACTCCACCGCTACCGGCCCACTGGCCGGTCTGCCCCAGCACCGAGGCGACCGCGGGATCATCCTTCACGATATTCACCATCCGGAGCACCCGCGCATCCATGACCTGAAATGACGACGACTGATCGCCCAGCACCGTCGCTTGCACGCGCCCGGTGTCCTGCTGCGGAAAAAATCCCTTGGGCACCCGGATGAACAAAAAGATATTCAGCGCAATCACGAGAAACGTGACCGCGAGAGTGATGGCGGGATGACGCAGGACGAGATTGAGGCTCAGACGGTAGGATCGTTGGACGCTTTCAAACAGGCCCTCGGTGAAGCGGTAGAGCCAGCCGTGGGATTCCACCCGCGGCTTCTGCAAGAGACGCGAACAAAGCACGGGCGTCAGCGTCAGCGATATCACCATCGAGATCGCCACCGCAGCCGCCAGCGTCACGGCAAACTCCCGGAATAGGCGTCCGATGATACCGCCCATCAGCAACATTGGGATAAACACCGCCAGCAACGAGAGGCTCACGGTGAGGATCGTGAACCCGATCTCCGCCGCACCGCGCCGGGTGGCCTGCATCGGAGTCATACCTTGTTCGATGTGGCGGGTGATGTTTTCGATCACTACGATGGCATCATCGACGACGAACCCGGTCGCGATGGTCAGTGCCATCAGCGACAGGTTGTTTAAGCTGTAGCCGAGCAAATACATCACGGCAAAGGTCCCGATCAGCGAAGCCGGGACCACGATACTGGGGATAATGGTCGCGCGCAGATTCCGCAGAAAGGCGAACACGACCAGAATCACCAGCCCGATGGCGATCAGCAGCGTTTTCTCGATCTCCTGGATCGAAGCGCGAATCGTCACCGTCTGATCCACCCAAATATTGATCTTCATCGTGGCGGGAGCCGCCGCCTGCAGTTGTGGCAGGAGCGCTTTGATTCGGTCCACCGTCTCTATGATGTTGGCTCCGGGCTGGCGTCGGATGTCGAGGTTGATCCCGGGTCGACCACTGAGGTAAGTTGAGTTGCGGGCGTCCTCCACGGAGTCCAGCACGACCGCCACATCACCCAAACGCACCGGGGCGCCGTTCTTATAGGCAATGATCAGCGGTCGGTATTGTTCCGCGCGAAAGAGTTGGTCATCCGCGCTGATGCTCCACGTCTGGGTGTCGTTTGAAAAACTGCCTTTCGGCGAATTGGAATTCGCACCGGCGAGGACCGCCCGCACGTCCTCCAGCCCCAGGCCGTATTTGTTGAGCGCCGTCGGATTCACTTCGACGCGAACACCCGGGAGCGAAGCGCCGCCGACATTGACCTGCCCCACTCCCTCCACCTGCGCGAGCTTCTGCTGGAGCAAGGTCGAGGCCACGTCATACATCTGACCGCGGTCCATCGTCTCCGATGTCAGGGTCAGGATCATGATCGGAAAATCCGCCGGGTTGACCTTTTTATAGTTGGGACTGTTGGGAAGATTTTTCGGCAGACTTCCTCGTGCCGCATTGATCGCCGCCTGCACCTCACGCGCGGCCGCATCGATATCGCGGTTGAGGTCAAATTGCAGGGTGATCGTCGTGACGCCGAGGAAGTTCGTCGCGGTCATCTCACTGATACCCGCGATCCGGCCAAATTGCCGCTCAAGGGGCGTGGCAACGGACGAGGCCATCGTCTCCGGACTAGCGCCGGGCAACACCGTCGTGACCGTGATCGTGGGGAAATCGACCTCGGGTAGCGGCGAGACAGGCAGCTTAAAAAAGGCCACGCAGCCCACGAGGAGCAGTCCCACCGTGAGCAACGTGGTGGCAACCGGCCTACGAATGAACGGAGCGGAAATATTCATCACTTGCTCCACGCCGCATCGCTGGTCTCGCCCGCGGAGTCCGTCGTCGCGAGCTCGCAACTCGGCGTCTTTCGAAACCTTCGAGCCAGCCGGTCGAACCAAAGGTAAATCACGGGCGTGGTGTAGAGGGTAAGCACCTGGCTGACGACGAGGCCACCAATGATCGTGATACCAAGCGGACGTCTCAATTCCGAGCCCGTGCCCGTGCCGAGCGCCAGCGGCACGGCGCCAAATAGCGCTGCCATGGTGGTCATCATGATGGGCCGAAACCGCAGCAGACAGGCCTGATAGATCGCCTCAAATGGCGTTTTGCCACCGGTGCGCTCCGCCTCGAGCGCAAAGTCGACCATCATGATCGCGTTCTTCTTCACAATGCCGATCAGCAGAATGATGCCGATCAGGGCGATCACCCCCAGATCTTCGCGGAAGATCAGCAGGGCCAGGATCGCACCAACGCCCGCCGATGGCAGCGTGGACAGGATGGTAATCGGGTGGATGTAACTTTCATAGAGCACGCCTAGGACGAGATAGACCGTGATCAGGGCGGCTAGGATTAGAATGGGCTCATTGGCCAATGACGCCTGAAAGGCCTGAGCTGTGCCCTGATAGGCGGTGCGGATGCTCGGCGGCAGGCCGATTTCCTCGCGCACACGGTTGATCTGCTTGACCGCGTCGCCGAGCGCGACGCCCGGAGCCAAGTTGAACGAAAGAGTTACCGCTGGAAATTGCCCCTGGTGGTTGATCGCGAGCGGAGCGGTTGTCTCCTTCCACTGGCTGACCGTGCTGAGCGCGACCGGCTGGCCGTTCGCGGGCGTAATATAAATATTGCGCAGCGCAGACGGATCTTGCCGGAAGCTCGGCTTAACCTCCAGCACTACGCGGTATTGGTTCAGTTGCGTAAACATGGTGGAGACCTGCCGTTGGCCGAAGGCGTTATACAGCGTATCGTTAATCATCTGCGTCGTGATCCCGAGGCGCGTGGCGGCGTCACGGTCAAACACGAGGGCCGCGCGGAGGCCAAGATCCTGCTGGTCGCTGGCCACGTCGCGTAACTCCGGAAGCGCGCGCAGCTGCTCGACCATTTTCGGTGCCCAGACATTGAGCTCGGAAGCATTGGGATCTTCGAGCGTGTATTGAAACTGCGTGCGGCTGACGCGATCCTCGATTGTCAGGTCCTGCACGGGTTGCATGAACAGTCGAATGCCTGGGACGTGGTTAGCCTCGCTCTGGAGACGGCGGATGATAGCCGGTGCGCGCACCTGTCGCTCGTCCAAGGGCTTCAGGTTGATCTGAATTCGCCCGCTGTTGAGCGTGGTATTGGTGCCATCGATCCCGATAAACGACGAAACGCTCTCCACTGCCGGATCCTGCAGGATGACGCGGACCAATGCTTTCTGCCGGTCGGCCATGGCGGGAAACGAAGTCGACTGCGGCGCCTCGGTGATCGCTTGGATGATGCCGGTATCCTGCACGGGGAAGAACCCCTTGGGGGCTATGAAGTAGAGCAGAATCGTGGTCGCGAGCGTGGCGAGCGCGACGATCAAGGTGAGCGTCTGGTGACGCAGCACCCACTGCAGCGTTTGCCCATAGGCCGCGATCACGCGTTCGAAAAAGCGCTCCGAAGCGCGATAAAACCGACTCTGGTTTTCCGCGGGCTGATGTTTGAGCAGGCGCGCGCACATCATCGGCGTCAACGTGAGCGAAACAACCGCGGAGACCAAAATCGCGACGCTCAGCGTGATCGCAAACTCACGGAACAGGCGTCCGACAATGTCACCCATGAAGAGCAGGGGAATCAGCACCGCAATCAGTGAAACCGTGAGCGAGAGGATGGTGAATCCGATCTGCTCGGCGCCCTTCAGCGCGGCTTGGAGGGGAGGTTCCCCCTCCTCGACGTAGCGCGCGATGTTTTCGATCATCACGATGGCGTCGTCCACGACGAATCCCGCTGAGATGGTGAGCGCCATCAACGAGAGATTATTCAGGCTATAGCCCAGCAAATACATCACCGCAAAGGTGCCGATCAGCGATAGCGGGACGGCCACACTCGGGATAATCGTCGCCGCGACATTCCGGAGGAAAAGGTAGATCACCATCACCACGAGCGCGATGGTGAGCACGAGCTCGAATTGCACGTCCTCCACCGAAGCACGAATCGTGTGGGTGCGGTCGGTAAGAATCGCGATGTCGATCGCGGAGGGCAGCGTTTGCCGCAGGCTCGGCAGGAGTTCTTTGATGCGGTCGACGACTTCGATGATGTTTGCGCCGGGTTGGCGCTGGATATTCAGCACCACCGCGGGAGTCTCATTCATCCAGGCGGCTTGCCGGAGGTTCTCGGCGTCATCGACCACCTCGGCCACGTCAGAGAGCCGAATCGGGGCGCCTTTCCGATAGGCCACGATCAGCTCGGCATAGTCGCGGCTGCTGAGCAGTTGGTCGTTGGCGCCGATTTGAAACGCCTGCCGCGGCCCATCGAAGTTTCCCTTGGCCTGATTGACGTTGGCCGCGACAACCGTCTGGCGGAGATCCTCCATATTCAGGCCCAGCGTGGAAAGAGCCGTGGGGTTTACCTGAATGCGCACGGCCGGCTTTTGCCCGCCACTGATGCTCACCAGCCCGACGCCGGGCACCTGCGAGATCTTCTGCGCCAGCCGCGTGTCGGCGTAGTCCTGCACTTTGGCCAACGGTAACGTCGCGGACGTGAGGGCCAGCGTCAGGATCGGCGCGTCCGCCGGGTTCGTTTTGCTGTAAACCGGAGGATTGGGAATGTCCTTGGGCAGAAACGGGGCGGCAAGATTGATGGCCTGCTGCACCTGTTGCTCAGCGACATCAATGTTTAGTTTTAGGCTGAATTGCAGCGTGATCACCGAACTGCCGTCCGAACTGGTGGACGTCATTTGCTGCAGCCCGGGCACCTGCCCAAACTGCCGCTCGAGGGGTGCCGTCACCGAAGATGCCATCACCTCGGGATTCGCCCCGGGGTAAAACGTGACGACCTGCATCGTCGGGTAGTCTACCTGCGGCAGGGCCGAGACCGGCAGCAGCGTGTAGGCGACCGCGCCCAGCAGGAGAATGGCGATCATCAGCAGCGTGGTAGCCACCGGCCGCAGGATGAACGTCCGCGACAGGTTCATGTTTTCTTTTTGCGTTCGGGCCCTCCGGCCTTCGCTGCCGACTCCTCGCCCTTCGACCGGATCGAAACCCGCGTCCCCTCCTGCAACCGGTCCACACCTTCGAGCACGACCTCATCGCCGGGCATTAGGCCCTGGAGAATCTCCACCATCTCTCCCTCGCCCGTGCCAACACTGACCGGCCGGATTGCCGCAGTAGGATCACCACCGGGCGCCGCCGGCTTGACCAAGTAGACGAAGGTCGACTGCTGCGCGCCGCGTTGGATGGCAGCGGATGGAACGAGAGTCACGCCCTGCTTCCGCTCTACGAGTAGGCGGATGTTGACGAACTGATGCGGAAACAACGCCTCGTCATCATTGGCGAAGACCGCCTTGCATTTTAGGGTGCCGGTGGTGGCGTCGATCCGATTGTCCACCGTGAGCAGCGTGCCTTGGGCAAGCCGGTTCCGTTGCTCCCGATCATGGGCCTCGACCGCCAGTTTTTCGCCGGCACGCAGCCGCTTCAGCACCGGCGGGAGTTGGTCTTCAGGAATCGTAAAGGTGGCAGCGATGGGCTGGACCTGAGATATGGTAAGCAGACCATCTGGATCGCTGGTGCGAACCATGTTGCCTGCATCCACCCGGCGAAGGCCTACTCGGCCACTAATGGGAGCGGTAATGTGAGCGTAGGTCACATTGAGCTTCGCATTATCCAACGAGGCCCGGGCAGCCTTTACGGCCCCTTCGCTTTGCGCCACGGCGGATTCCTGCGCCGACAAGGTCTGTTGCGGGAGGGCGTTTTGCTCGCGAAGTGCGCGGTAGCGATCCAAGTCGTTGCGCACATTGTTTAACGTGGCCTCCTCCCGAATGAGCTGCGCTTCCGCCTGCGCCACCTGCACCGCAAAGGCCCGCGAATCGATCTCAGCCAGCAAGTCGCCTTCCTTTACCAGCTGCCCCTCGGAAAACCATACTTTCATCAGCTGACCGTCGACCCGGGACTTGATCGTAACATCCTGCAAAGGTGTGACCGACCCGAGACCACGGAGGAAGACGCCGATTTCGCCCTTCGCCGCTCGCGCCGTCAGCACCGGCACTACGACGGCGCGGGCCGGTCCGACCGCACCAGTCGGCTTCCCGGAATTAACCAGAAAAAAACCTCCCCCACCGGCCAAGACCACGGCGATGACCGTGGCCACCTTCCACGAAAATCCTGTGCCTCCCGGGCGTGCCGCCGAAGCAACGATCTGCGGCGCGGCGCTTGAAGTGGGGACAGAAGTGGTGGGAGCCTTCATAGGAGAGTGAGATTGAATACAACCGGACGCGAACACGGTGCGCTGGCCATCCGATCCCCCGACTCAGCACGAAGCGTGCAACCTCCCCACCTTCTCCGCCCTAACGAGCACTCGTGCTCGTTCAGCGACAACTGACCGCCCCTTGCTGGCGTCAAAGTTCGCTGCTTAAGGGGCAACCGCCCCCGCACCCGCCGACCCGCCATTTACCGCGTTCGAGCTACCCGCGGTGCCAGCCTGAGTTCTTCCGGCCCGATTGACCGAGTCGACCGGCAGTAGCCCGGAGCCGTCCCTAACTCCTCCTCCCCCAGAGCGCAGATCCATTTCCCCTCAGCAAGCCGGCGAATGGCTTCGCGTTTTGTTCGTAGTCGAACGCTGATCGAGCGGCCGGCGCTGTCTCGATCAAACCGTCTCCCTTGATGCCCGGCGATGGATGTCGCCCTCCGCTCCCCCTCAATGGACGGGCGACGAAGAAATTCACGCCCAATGACCATTCTTGACCTTGGTGCGCTCACCATGCGGCGTTACCGCCGATGGTTGTTACACCCTCAGCCCCGCCTCCACCCGCCTTTGTCTCCCAACAGGTCACTGCGGCGCGGCGCTTTTACCTTAACCTCAAACCGCGCCCCACCCGCGGACTCACCGTAGTCTGCGGCGGCTGGGAAGAATGCGCTGCCGACTACGCCATCGACCGCACCACCTTCCCCTTTCTTTCGCTCGAATTCGTCGCCAGTGGCCGTGGTCAGCTCTCGCTCGCCGGTCAGGCCCACTCGCTCGAACCCGGCAAGGTCTTTTCCTACGGTCCCGGTATCGCCCAACAAATCTCGACCTCGCCCGACCAGCGGCTCGGCAAATACTTTGTAGACTTCATGGGCGAACATGGCCGCCAACTTCTTCGGGATGCCCGGCTCGACCCAGGCACAATTATCTCCCTCGGCGCGACGACGGAAGTGCGCCACGCCTTCGACACATTGGTGCGCCTCGGCACCAGCCACGATCGGCACACCGCGCGCGCCACCGCCCTCCAGCTCGAACTCCTGCTCCTCGTCATCCAACGCGCCAGCCAACCCGCCACTCCGTCCGAACGTCGCGCTCTCGCCACCTTTGAGCGTATCCGTCTCCACCTCGATACCCACTTCCTCGAACTCCGCACCCTGGAGGAAGCCGCCGCCGCGTGTCATGTTGACGTCTCCTATCTGTGCCGGCTCTTCCGCCGCTTCCACGGGGAAAAGCCTTTTCGCTACCTCCAGCGTCTCCAGATGCAGTGGGCCGCCGAGCGTCTCCATACTTCGGGTCGGCTCGTGCGCGAGGTCGCCGACGAGCTTGCAACGGACCCTTTTCAATTTTCACGCACCTTCAAACGCATCCACGGAGTCTCGCCGTCGGTGTTCTTGAGCACCCGCAGTTAAGGATCTCACACGGATCCCGCCCGCCAACAATCGCCATGTTTCCTCCAAGCCGCGCCATTCCCGGCCATCGCGTTTTACCGTAAGCTTTCGCCCCCTCATGCACTACCGCACGCTCGGCCGCACCGGCCTCCAGGTCTCAGTCCTCAGCTTCGGCGCTTCGTCCCTGGGCGGTGTCTTCCGTGCGACCGACGACGCCGAAGCGATTCGCACGGTCCATACCGCTGTCGACCTGGGGATGAACTTCATCGACGTCTCACCCTACTACGGCGCCACCCGGGCCGAGACCGTCCTTGGCCGCGCTCTCGCCGGCATCCCGCGTGGCCGCTACCTCCTCGCCACCAAGGTCGGCCAATACGGTGACGGCCAGTTCGACTTCTCCGCCTCCCGGATCACACACTCGCTCGACGAAAGCTGCGCTCGCCTCGGCGTTGACCATATCGACCTCCTCCAGTGCCACGATATCGAGTTTGCCGACCTCAACCAGATCGTCGACGAGACCCTCCCTGCCCTCGTGCGACTCCGCGAGCAGGGCCGCATCGGCCACATCGGTATTACCGGCCTGCCCTTGAAGATCTTTCCCGCCGTCCTCGACCGCACTGCCCCCGGAGTCGTGGAAACGGTGCTCTCCTTTTGCCGCTACGAACTCAACGACACCGCGCTCAACGATCTCGTGCCCTACCTCCGCACCAAGGACGTCGGCATCATTAACGCCTCCCCCACCGGGATGGGCCTGCTCACCGAACGCGGCGTGCCCACCTGGCACCCGGCTCCACCTGCGATGATCGCCGGCGCACGGCGCGCCGTAGACTACTGCCAGTCTGTCGGTGCCGACATCGTGAAGCTTGCCGTGCAATTCTGCGTCGCCCATCCCGCCATCGCCACCACGCTAATCGGCAGCGCCAATCCCGCCAATATCCGCAAAAACGTCGCCTACCTCGACGAGCCCATCGACTTCGAGCTCATGGCCCGTGCGCTCGACCTCCTGAAACCGATCCGCAATCACAACTTCACCCGCGGCCGCCCTGAAAATCGCGATCCCATCGTCGCCTGACCCATGCTTCAAATCGTCCTCTCTCAACCCGGCCACTTCACCGCGACCGAAGGCCCCGAGCCCACCCTTGCCCCCGGCGAAGCCCTCGTCCGCGTCCACCGGATCGGCATTTGCGGCACCGATCTCCACGCCTTCGCCGGCAAACAGCCGTTCTTCAACTATCCCCGCATCCTCGGTCACGAACTCGGCGTCGAGGTCATCGACCCCGGCAGCGATCCCCACGGCCTCAAGGCCGGTGACCGCTGCTCTGTCGAACCCTACCTCAACTGTGGCCACTGCGTCGCCTGCCGTCGCGGCAAGCCCAACTGCTGCACGTCGCTCAACGTGCTCGGCGTCCATAGCGACGGCGGCATGCGCCCCTATCTCGCACTCCCCGCCCGCAAACTCCACCGCTCCAGCCTTCTCGACTACGAGCAGCTCGCCCTGATCGAAACCCTCGGCATCGGCGCTCACGCCATCGAGCGCGCCGAGCCGACCAAAAACGACTTCGTCCTCGTCATCGGGGCCGGCCCCATCGGCCTCAGCGTGATCCAGTTTGCCCTCGTGAGTGGTGCGACACTCGCGGTCATGGATGTGAGCGAGTCACGCCTCGCCTTCTGTCGGGACCAACTCGGCGTCACGCACACGGTCGTCGCCGGGGCCGATGCGGCCGCGCAACTCAAAGCCATTGGAGGCGGCGATCTCCCGACCATTGTCATCGACGCCACCGGAAGCCCCAAGTCGATGGCCGGCACCTTCGAACTCGCGGCCCACGGCGGTCGGATCGTCTTCGTCGGCCTGTTTCAGGGCGACGTCACGTTCAACGACCCCAATTTCCACCGCCGGGAGCTCACCCTCTGCGGCAGTCGCAACGCCCTCCCCCAGACCTTCCGCGACATCATCGCCCTCGTGGAAGCAGGCCGCGTCGACACCAAGCCCTGGATCACGCATCGCTTTGCCCTCGCCGACACACCCCAGGTTTTCCCGGAGAAAATCTCCGGCAATCCCGCAGTTCTGAAAGCGATCGTCGAGGTCTAAGCTAATTCCAGCCTAACACCGCTGGCTCCAAGCCGCCCGACCGGGGAAATAGCTGGCAGCCTGCGTTTAGGCATAGAACACGTCTTGGGGTATCTCGGGCATTGACGCCGTTTTTTTGGGGCCGTTTCCTGATCGCCATGCCAGCCTCCGAGAACGTCCATCCCAGTGCGAAGTATAAGCGCGTAGTCCTGAAACTTTCAGGTGAAGTGCTCCGTGGTGGTAAAAGTGGCGACGCCATTGATGGCGCCACCCTCGAAAAGGTCTGCAATCAGGTAAAAGAAATCCACGACCTCGGCGTCCAGGTCTGCGTCGTGATCGGCGGCGGCAATATCTTCCGCGGCCTCCAGGGCGAACAGCGCGGCGTCGACCGCACCACCGGTGACTACATGGGTATGCTCGCGACTGTCATCAACAGCCTCGCCCTCATGGATCGCCTCGAAAAACTAGGGGTCAACACCCGCATCCAGTCCGCGATCCCGATGAACCAGATCGCCGAGCCGTTCATCCTCCGCCGCGCCATCCGCCACCTCGAGAAAGGCCGCGTCGTCATCTTCGCCGCCGGCACCGGCAACCCCTATTTCTCCACCGATACCACGGCCGCCCTCCGCGCCAGCGAGATGCACGCCGACATCATCCTGAAGGCCACCAAGGTGGACGGCATCTACGACAAAGACCCTAAGAAATACCCCGACGCGGTCAAATACGACACCCTCACGTTCATCGACGCCCTCAAACAGCGCCTCAACGTCATGGATTCGACCGCCTTCTCCCTCTGTTTGGACAACAACGTCCCGATCCTCGTATTCGACCTCAACGACGAGCACGCTATTCGCAAGGCCATCGTCGGCGAAAAGATCGGCACCTTGGTCAAGAACTGACCTGCGCCGGCTCGATTGCTTGCCGCCAGCGCCTTCAATCAAAAAATCCTCAATCCTAACTCGAAAATCCGATGGCTCACCCAATTCTCTCCGACGCTCAGGCTAAAATGAAGAAAGCCGTGGACTACACGCTCCACGAATTCTCCGCCATTCACACCGGCAAGGCCTCTCCGGCCATGGTCGAGGGCGTCATGGTCGAAGCCTACGGCTCGATGACCCCACTCAAACAGTGCGCCGCCATCTCCACCCCTGATGCCCGCCTCATTCAGATCCAGCCGTGGGATGCCACCCTCACCAAATTCATCATCAAGGGCATTCAGGAAGCCAATCTCGGCCTCAATCCCGTCCCCGACGGGAAAGTCATCCGCATCCCGCTCCCTGAAATGAGCCGCGAGCGCCGTCAGGAATTCGTCAAGACCGCCCACCGCCTCGCCGAAGAAGGTCGCGTGCACGTCCGCAATGTCCGCCGCGACGCCATCGAAACCTCAAAGAAGGCCAAGCTCCCCGAAGACGAGTCCAAGCGCCTCGAAAAAGACATCCAGACCGCCACCGATGCTGCCATCAAGAGCATCGGGGAACACCTCGCGCATAAGGAAAAAGATCTGCTCACCGTCTGAGCACGTATCGCATGATCGCTCCGGGCCTTAAGCGTTAAGCGCCAGGCCCGGCGTCTGAACCTTATGGCTTACAGCTTACCGCTTAAGGCTGCGGCGGGGTCTCCTCCTCGCCGCGTCGTCGTCAAACTCGGCACCGGCGTCCTCACCACTGGCATCGGCCAGCTCGACACCGCCCGCATCGCCGCCATTTGCGCCGAAGTCACCGCCCTCCGTGCCCGCGGCACCGAGGTGATTGTCGTCTCTTCTGGCGCCGTCGGCCTCGGCATGGGCTCCCTCGGCCTCGCCAAGAAGCCCAAGGAAATCGCGAAGAAACAAGCCTGCGCCGCCATCGGCCAGTCGCGCCTGATGCAAACGTGGCAGGCCGGCTTCGCCCCCCACGGCATCACCGTGGCCCAAGTTCTCCTCACCCACGACGACCTTCGCGTCCGCACGCGCTACCTTGGCGTCAAAGAGACCCTCCGCCAGCTCATCGCTTACGGCACGATCCCGATTATCAACGAAAACGACACGGTGAGCGCCGCCGAGATCAAGTTCGGCGACAATGACACGCTCTCCGCCATGGTGGCCTCGCTCGTCGAAGCCCAACACCTCGTCATCCTCTCCACCGCGCCCGGCCTGATCGACATGCAGGGCACGAAGCAGATCCTCCCCGTCGTCGAGCGTATCACGCCCGAGATCGAGGCCATGGCCGGCGGCACCACGAGCGAGACCGCCACGGGCGGCATGATTTCGAAAATCACCGCCGCCAAACTCGCCACCAAGGCCGGCTGCGGCGTCTTCATCGCCAGCGGTAGCGAGCCCCAGATTCTCGAACGCCTCTTCTCCGGTCGCAGTCCCGGCACGTTTTTCGTCCCCAGCGGCCTCCCCATGGAGTCGAAGAAACGCTGGCTCGCCTACTTCCAGCGCCCCGCCGGCACGATCACGGTCAACGAGCGCGCCGTCCCCGTCCTCCGCGAGCAAGGCCGCAGCCTCCTCGCCGTCGGTGTCACCGGCGCCAAGGGCGAATTTGCCGCCGGCGATATCGTCAACATTGCCGGCCCAGACGGCACCGTCTTCGCCCGGGGCAAGACCACCTTCGCGAGCGAGGAAATCCCTCCCCTCGCCGAAAAGAAGGGTGACGCCGTCGCCGCCCTCTACCCGTCACGCAAGCGCCTCGAAGTCGTTCACCGCAACGACCTCGTCCTGCTATAAGGGCGCCGCTCGCCCCGGCCTTCCGGCTCCCTACATGAGGGGTGGGAATTACGCCCGCCTCCCCGCCCATCGCGACTCACTTCCACTCGTAGCGCACGCGATACGTCACGGTGCGTTCCTCGTCCGGCTTCAGCGACACGCGAAACTCGATCGTCGATGCGTCCTTTTTGGTAAATTCATCGGACTTGTCTGTGACCTGCCAATTCGGCCCGTTGAGGTGCTCGACTACCTTCACCTCGACCGACGTCGCCTTGCGATTGCGCAGCTTGATCTCAAACGCCTGTTCCGCCTGCCCCTTAAATCCACTGCTGCTTCGGTCCACCGCCCGCCGCTCGCCCACGATGTCGAACGCGTCGCCCGTCTTCACGCGCACTAGCTCGTTCTTCGCCGTGTGATCGATCGTGTCCTCGCCGACAAACTCGATGCGCCCGTCGGCGTCGTCCTTCCGATAGAAACGCGTGCGCCCCTTGGGCAGCGGCAGCCCGAGGTTATTCCCCTCGCTGTTCTTGAACTCGCGCGTCACCGCCACCTTCGTCGGGTGCCGCACGCCATCGTAAATATACACGACCGGCGCCTTCACGCCCGACCCGCGCATGAATTCCACCTGCTTCGTCTCGCGATCCCGCAGCGTCACCGGACGCGGCAGCGAGTAGAGGTGAAATTCGTCGAAGGCCTTCTCGGTCACCGCGGCAGGCATCGCCATCGCGGCCGACATCCGCGTTTCGAAGCGCTGGAGCTGCACCACGTCTTGCTTCTGCACCTTCTGCACATCCCCCGCCATCAGCTTGATCGTCGCGTCCGAAAAACTCTGTCCACTCGTATTGCTCACCGTCACCCAGCCGACGATGTCGATCATGTCGCCCTTCTCCGGCGCGATCAGGTTATACGCCGCCTCCCACGAAAATCCCGCCGTCACGTAGCCTAGCTCCGCCTCGACTTTGCCCGCCCGCTCGCCCGCGATCTGCCAGCTCAGCGTCGGCTTAAGCACGCCGTCGCCGCTCAACGCCGGAAAAATCGGCTGCCCCGGCAGCGAGAAGCGCAGCTTCCCCTCTACCTCGATGATCGGCGTCTCGCTACCGTCCGCGCCCGGCGTGTAGCCGCTACGCACCACCTTGCCCTTCACCACGTTTTCCCGGCCGTTCTGATCGCGCACGAGGAAATCGAGTTCCTTGCCCTCGTTGAGCGACAGCAAAAATCCCTGCGACACCGTGTCCGCCCGGTAGCTCTGTTCGAGCACGCGCAGCGCCACCTTTCCGGTCGGGTCGCGCAATACCACCGAGTCTGGCTCCAGCATCCGCGTCGCCCCGGTAAAGGTCACCGCCGTCACGCCCGCCTTCAGGTCGAGCGGCACGCGCTCGCGCACCACCGCGAAGTTCTGGTTGTAGATCGTGAGCGCCGGCTGGGCCGTCGTCGTGACTGCCGCCACTGCGCACACCAGCGAAGCAAGGAGAGTTT
Source organism: Opitutia bacterium (assembly GCA_947453695.1). Classification (GTDB taxonomy): domain Bacteria; phylum Verrucomicrobiota; class Verrucomicrobiia; order Opitutales; family Opitutaceae; genus GAS368. The sequence goes on along the minus strand of CANGHW010000059.1, from coordinate 7,985 downwards.
TCATGGGATGATTTTAGCCTGAGCACAGTATGCCGTCGGTCAGATAGACAGGCCAGCCGTGAGTTCCTGGGATTTTCGCGCCCTTGCAGTCTATTATCGTGGCTTCGTCTCACGGCGGCGCGGCCCCGCGCCGCGGGCGGCGCGCCTCCCTTGCTTCCCCGCCAACAAAAAAAGGGCCGGGAGGCCGGCCGGGCGTGGTTAATCACCGCACCCGGCCGCTGCTCCCGGCCCTCGCCCGACCGCTGCTCGCTCAGCTCTCAACTCCCCGCCCTCGGCTCACCCGCCCGGCCCCACCGCCGCGAGCGGCGTGGTCCCGGGCGTGGGCTTCGCCTCCTCAGGTTGATCGGCCGGGCGCGTGCCCGGGCGATCAATCACGAGCGAGCTCGCCCGATATTTGTTATAGAGTGCAGGGTTCCTCTTCCACAGCGGCAGGATCACGCGGTCGAGCTGACCGGTGATGGCTGCGTCGAGCTGGCGGATTGCGTCTTCCATCTCTTCCGTGGCGACCGTCCGGTCGGCCACGATGCTGCGCGGTGCGGCCAGCAGAGCTCTGGCCGTGTCGATCGTCTTCTGCAGCTCGGCCAGCATTGCGGGCGTCAACACCGTCTCGGGGATCGAGTCCAGCGCGGCGGCGACCGCGTCGTGCACGCTCTGACACTTCGTGACGCGTTCCTCGAAGCGACCGCGTCGCACGTCGCCGGGTTTCACGGCCACTTTGACGGCGAGTTCGTCGAGGCTGGCGCGACCCGCATGGGCGTAGACCAGGCCTGCCACCCCGAGGGTCGCCTCCGCCATGTCTTCGAAGCCCGCGTCACGGCGCAGGTAGATGGCCTCGAGCGATTGAGTCTGGCGGAGTGCCAGGGACTCGACGAGACCGAGTCGGGCGAGAAATACGCCCAACGCTTCAGGCAAGCCGAAGACGCTGGTGGTATCCGCAGGGTTGGTAAACAGGGCCGCAATGACGCGCGCCCGGGTGAGCTTGGCATGTTGATATGCATTCATGTTGTTCTATCTTTCTTGTGACTGTCGTTACTGTGCAGTGTCGGCCCCGGCGGGGCCGTTCCCGGCCGGAATTGGCCGAAAAGGGAGGGCGACCCGGCGCGCCGCGCGCGGGTCGGGAGGGGAAATTCTGGGTCGATGATGGCACGTCGCGGACGCGCGAAGATTGGCAGGAAGCGGTGGCATGTGGGTTGAAGGGTTAGGTTCGGCGGCGAAGGACTTCGCGCGCCTTTACTTCTATTTACCGGCGAGATTTCGAAATTCGCCGATTCGCCGATTTTTTTTGAAAAATCTTTCGCCGAAGAAAAAACGCCCCATCTCCGGCCGCCGCGGCCGGCCTGTGGCGGCGGATCTTGCAGTCGCTAGCCCGCGGCGCGGCCGGCCCATTGCGGTTACTCGATGGCACGCATTGCCAGGTCCATCAGCACGGCCTCAATCCCGCTGGTGGCCAAGCGGCGCAGGCCATCGGCCGGACCAAGGGCGGACGCAACACCAAGATCGCGGCGGTCGTCGATACCCGCGGCCGACCTCTCGCGCTGGCCTTGGCACCGGGCTAGCGACCCGACACCCGCGCGGTGCAGCCGGTGCTCGCGGCGGTGTGGCGCCATCACCTCGTCGCAGACAAGGCCTTCGACGCGGCGGCGTTTCGCGCCCACGTGCGCCGCCGGCAATCCCGCGCCTGCATTCCGCCGCGGCGCGGTCGCCGGTCGCTTGCGCGTTTTCACCGCAGCTACCACCGCGCCCGTCACCTCGTCGAAAACTATTTCGGCCGACTCAAATGCTACCGCCGTGTCGCCACTCGTTACGAAAAACTTGCCGCCACTTACCGCGCTTTCGTCGAACTTGCTTCCCTCCTCCTCTGGCTCGCTCTTCCAGTTTGAAAACACGCCCTAGTGTCGGGCCTCCCATCCACCTCGGACTTCGCGGCCGCAATGCCTCTCCCTGACCACAACCAGGACACCAGCGCCTCCCACTGACACTCCAACGCTTCCCTCGCCTGCGCCACTGCCGTTCACCGTCACGCCAGGGCCTCCGACCGCTGCGCCAGCGTCCTTCACCAGCCGGACATCACCTCCGCCGGCCTCGCGCGAGGCTCCATCCGACTCAGGAGCCCCTCCGACCAATACTCCCACACCTCCCACCCGCACGCCAGCACCTCCGACCGACTCACCAGCGCCTGCGACAAACGCGCCAGCGACTCCAACGAACGCAACCGCACCTCCGGCCGACTCACGAGCGCGGGCGACTAACTGCCGAGCACGCGCCCCCACCTCACGAGCGGCTCCGACCGTCCGCCGAGCACCAATAACCGAGCGTCGAGCGCCTCAATCCGCCCCGCGCGCACCCGAAACCATCCGTCGACCACCTAACGCCGACTCATGAGCATCTAACGCCCATGGTCGGGCGCCTCGATCCACCCCCCGCGCACGTAAATCCAACCGTTGCGCGCCTCAATCCGCCGCCGGAGCACCTCACGCCCACGGTCGAGCATCTCAATCCCGCCCACGCGCACTTAACGCCCACCGTCGCGCGCCTCAATCCCGCCCATGAGCGCCCAACGGCAGCCGTCGAGCGCCTCCATCCACCCCGCGAGCACCTCACGCCAACCGTCGCACACCTCAATCCGACCCACGAGCACCTCTATCCGCCTCACGAGCACCTTTATCCGCCAAACCAGCCTCTCCCTCTGACCCGCGTGACGCCGGTGCATCCGCCGGACTGCACTTCGCTACTGATCGATCATCCAAGACCGTGCTCGCGCCCTCACGACCGCGATTTTCTTTGCGCCTTTTGCGCCACTTTGCGGCCATCCTGCCCAGACTTCATGGATTTCCCTCTCGACGCCCAGTCCTCCCACGCCCTCTCCGGCGTCCCCCCCATCGATTTTCGCGCCGCCCTGAACGACGAGCAGTTCCACGCGGTCACTGCCGAGCCCGGCCCACTCCTCATCCTCGCCGGCGCCGGCTCCGGCAAAACCCGCACGCTCACCTACCGCGTCGCCTACCTCCTCTCCAAGGGCATTCGCCCCAGCGAAATCCTCCTCCTCACCTTCACCAATAAGGCCGCCAAGGAAATGCTCCTGCGCGTCCACGAGCTCACTGGCGTTGAACCCGGCCGTTTCTGGGGCGGCACCTTTCACGGTATCGGCCACCGCTCGCTCCGCATGTATGGCGAGGCCATCGGTCTGCCCCGCACGTTCACCATTCTCGATGCCGAGGAGTCCGAGGGCATTCTGCGCGATGCCGTCGACGCCACTGAACGCGGCTTTTTCAAGGACAAGACCCACCCCAAGCCCGGTCCGCTCCACTCGATCATCTCGATGGCGCGCAACACCCAGCTTCCGCTCGCCGAAATCGTCAACCGCTTCCACCCCCAGCACGAGGGCATCATCGACCGCCTGCCGCTCTTCGCGAAGAAATACGCTGAAGCCAAACGCGAGGCCAACGTCCTCGACTACGACGACCTCCTCGAGAACTGGCTCGAGCTCCTCCAGAAATCAGAGACCACCCGCGAATATTTCACGCAGCGTTTTCGTCACGTCCTCGTCGATGAATACCAGGACACCAACGTCCTCCAGTCCCAGATCGTCGACCTCATCGGCTCGCACCACCGCGTGATGGCCGTCGGCGACGACGCGCAGTGCATCTACACATGGCGCGGCGCCAACGTGGAAAATATCCTCACCTTTCCCGATCGCCACCCCGGCACGCAGATTCACCGTATCGAAACCAACTACCGCTCGACGCCGCAAATCCTCGCCCTCGCCAACGGTGTTCTCCTCGCCCAGCCCAAGGGCCGCGCCTTCGAGAAAGAGCTCCGCCCTCACCGTGCGAATTCCGAGAAGCCCTACTTCGTCCAGACGATGGACACGCGCGAGCAGGCCCAATTCATCGTCCAGCGCATCCGCGGCCTCATCGACGAGGGCTGCGCGCTCTCTGACATCGCCGTCCTCTACCGCGCCCATTTCCACGCCCTCGACATCCAGCTCGAGCTCTCCCGCCTCCAAATCCCCTACCAAATTACGAGCGGCGTCCGCTTCTTCGAGCAGGCCCACATCCGCGACCTCGTCGCCCTCCTGCGTTTCGTCTACAACCCCTCCGACACCGCCGCGTGGAACCGCCTCGTCGTGCTTCTCCCCAAGGTCGGGGACAAGGGCGCGCAAAAAATCCACGCCGCCGCTGCCGAACACGCACGCCTTCTCCAGCTCAACCTCATCGACGCCCTCGACAGTGACGATGTGAAGTCGAAGGTCCCGAAGGACGCCAAAGACGAGTGGCCCAAATTCGTCGCCTCGCTCCAGCAGGTCGCGGACATGATGAAAAACATGAAGCCGCACAACGCCGTCGAGATCGCCATTGACGGCTGGTATGGCGACTACCTCAAGGGCGCCTACGCCAACTACGTTTCCCGCCTGGACGACCTGAAATCGATGATCGGCTTCGCCAGCCGCTACGACGATATGCACCAGCTCCTCGTCGAGGTCATGCTCCTGAATAGCGAGACCAGCGACCGCTCCGCCGAGCCCGACGCCGACGCCCTCCGCCTTACAACGGTCCACCAGTCGAAAGGCTTGGAATACGCCGCCGTATTCCTCATCGGCCTCGCCGATGGCGGCTTCCCGCTCCGTCGCGCCATCGAAGCGGGCGACGTCGAGGAAGAGCGCCGTCTATTCTACGTCGCCGTGACCCGCGCCCGCGACGAGCTCTACCTCTGTTTCCCCAAGGTAAATACCAAGGGCGGCCCCGCGATGCTCCAAACCCCCAGCCGCTTCCTCACGGAACTCGCACCCGAACTTTACCAACCACTGAAGATGAAGCGCTCGTATGGTTGGTGAGCGATAGGCCACCGCCCCGGCCCGGCTGGCTGGCCCAATACCCTCATTTTGGCCATTTCTGGAAGTCGTCCTTTGGCCGCGACTTACATACCAAGGGTTTTGGGAATAAATTCTGGCAGTGCAATCTCTCACTCAGTATCTCCCGCTTTATGGCCTCACGAGTTCTCGGTTGAATAATCAATCCCGCTTCACTCATTACCTAGGGAATTCACCCATGCCCCCCATCTGCGATCCCACCTCGTCGGCAGAACGCGAGCGCCTCTCTGTGCTCGAACAGTATGGGATCGTCGACACGCCAGAGGAAATGGCCTTCGATAACGTGGTGGCCGAGGCCGCCCGGATCGCAGGCACTTCCGCCGCAGCTCTCACGTTGGTTACGGCCGATCGATGCTGGTTTAAGTCCCAAGTCGGCGTGGGCGTGAGGGAAATCCCACGCAACTTCGGCCTTTGCGGCTACGCTTACTGCAGTAGCGGAACGTTTATCATCGAAGACGCGGAGAAAACTCCTCCCTTCGATCATGTTCCGCTGGTTACGAAGGTAGGCTTTCGTTTTTATGTCGGTGTGCCGATACTGAACCCCCAGGGACACTCCCTCGGCGTTTTGTGTGTGTTGGACCGCACGCACCACCACCTCACTCAGGATCAGATCACCGGCCTCCAGGGGCTTGCTCGCGAGGCCATGGCGCTACTCGAAGCAAGACGCTCCCGTCTCCACCCTGTGGCCACGGTTACCGACACTACCCCACCTGTAGAGCGTCGTCACGTTCTGGTCGTGGACGACGAGGAGTCGATCCGAAGCTTCGTCTGCAGCGTCTTCCGCTTCCGCGGCATAACTGCTCTCCCTGCCGCCAATGGCACCGAAGCCCTCGAACTCTATCATCGGAACGCCGCCACTATCGGCCTGGTGTTCACCGACATTCACATGCCAGGTATGGGCGGCCTTGAGCTAATCGAAGCCCTGCGACTGACTGCCCGTCCGCCCGCTGTCGCGGTGATGACCGGGCGCCTCGACTACGCCCTGCAACGCATGCTGGAGGCCCTGAATGTCCCGTGCGTCCTGGCCAAGCCGTTCGCACTCGCCGATTTCGACCGGCTACTGGCGCTCCTTCCCGCTCCGGCCCCCGCCGACCGCGCTTCCTTGGCTCAATCGCCCTGAACAGCGCGCAACACGCGCAGGGTGTTGCCGCCCCACAGTTTCGCCAGCGCCTCGCCACTCCAACCACGCGCGAGCAGCGCTTCGGTGATTTTCGGATAGTCCGCCACGTCGCGCAGTCCGGCGAAGGCTCCGCCGCCGCCATCGAGATCGAAGCCGATCCCCACGTGGTCGATCCCCAGTAAATCTACCGCATATTCAATGTGGCGGATCACATCATCAAAACCTGCCGGCGGATTGGGATGCGCCGCGCAGACGACATCGTAGTCTCGGTCTTCCTCCGCGAGCGTCTCCGGCGAGATCACGCGGTCGCGATACTTCATCAACACCTCTGCGATCGCCGCCGTGCGCCGATTGCCCGGCGCATCGCGCAACGACACGGCCAGCGCGTTGATCTGGATCACGCCGCCCTGCGCCGCCAACTCCCGCAATAGCTCATCGCCGACATTTCGCGGATGGTCGCACGCCCCGCGCGGTCCGCTGTGCGAAAGCACCACCGGTGCCCGCGAATGCTCCAGCAGCCCGCGCAGCGCGTCGTCACTCGCGTGCGACGCATCGAGCACCATGCCAAGGCGATTGCACTCCGCCACCACCTCGCGCCCCAGCGGACTCAACCCGCCCCACTCCGCTCCGCGTGGGTCAGTCGACGCATCGGCGATATCATTGTTCATCATGTGGGTCAGCCCCATCATGCGCACGCCGAGTCGGTGAAATTTCTCCACGTTTCCCACGTCGCGCCCCAGCGAATAGGCGTTCTCCGTGCTAAGATAGATCGCGCGCTTCCCTTCGGCCTTCAACCGCAACCCATCCTCCGCCGTCAACGCGAGCCCGCACTCCGTGGCATTGGCTCGCAACACCGAATGAGTGCGCTCGAAACACCGCACCGCGCGTTCATGAGCCACGCGCAACGCCTCGGGCGAGCGCCCCATCTGCCCGACATAAACCGCGAAGACCAGCGCATCGACTCCCCCCTCGCGCATCCGCGGCAGATCGCACTGCGAGCGATCCGTCGCGTAGTCATGCCGCACGCCAAAGTCCCAGTTTTCCCGCATGAGACTCGCCGTGGGCGTGTCGATGTGCGTGTCGATCGTGAAGAGCCGTTCATGCAGCTCGCGGGCATCGGGACGAATCGCGCTCATCTCAGCGTCCGCGCCTCTGCTCGAAAAACTTCTTGCCCGGCTTCGGAAGTCCCGGCCGCCCCGGACCATGTCCTTGGCTGTGGCCGTGTGAGTGGCCATGTCCGCTACCGTGTCCGTGGCCCTGCGCAGGTTTTGTAACTTTTCCACCCGCCCCATCCGGTCGCGCGGGGATTTGCATCCCGCACGGCGTGATGTGCGGTGGAGGCGTCACGTCCTCGGTGACCTTCTTTTCGTCGAGCAGGCGCCGCGCAATCGCGCCGAGTCCGAGCCGGTGCATCGATTTCCTCAGCGCCGATTTCATTTCGGGTTTATACCAGAAAAAGAAGCTCCGCTGCTCCGCCTTCTCTTCCGGCGTGCGCGCTACACAGACCTCCGCCGAATCGTAGGGATGCACGCCCGTCGCGTAGATCTCGGTCGCGACCGTCATCGGCGTCGGCGTGAAATCCTGCACCTGCTCCAGACGGAATCCGAGGTCCTTCGTCTTGAGCGCCAGCTCCGCCATGTCTTCCGGCCGCGAGCCCGGATGCGAGCTGATGAAATATGGCACGACCGGCATCTTCTCCTTGCCCGCCTTCTTCGCCGCTTGGTCAAACTTCTCCTTGAACTTATAGAAGAGATCAAAGGTCGGCTTGCGCATGATGCGCAGCACGTGGTCGCTCGTGTGCTCGGGCGCCACCTTGATGCGGCCGGGCACATGATGCGCCGCGAGTTCCTCGATGTAACGCTCGTGACTCTCCTTCACCTCGGGCGTCGTGCCCTTGTCGTGCAGGAAAAGATCGTAGCGGATGCCGCTCGCCACGTAGGCGTGCTTCACGCCCTCCGTCTCGCGCACCGATTTGTAGATGTCGAGGAGCGCCGT
>CANGHW010000058.1 GCA_947453695.1 Opitutia bacterium | reverse complement strand
GTTGCGACTGGTCGAACGAGGCGACGGCGGCGACGTAGTCGCGGCGGGCGCGGGTGAGTTCTTCCTCGGCGATCAAATCTTCGAGGACGCCGCTGACGGATTGGGCGCGGCGCTCGCGCGAGAGTTGCGCGGTCTTCTCGGCAGAATCGAGCGCGGTGCGGAGCGAGGTGAGTTGGGCAGAGAGAGAGCCGGCGCGGGCGTGGAACTCGACGACTTGGCGGCGGATGGCGTCACGGGTTTGCTCGAGCTCGAGTTCGCCGCGGTGGAGGCGGGCTTCGCTGCTGCGGACGCGGCTGCGATCAAAGAGACCGCCGGGGCCGATGCGCCAACTGAGGCCGACGCCATAGTCGTTGGAGTTGTCGAAACCGCGCGACCAGCTGCGCAAGCCGGTGTCGCCGCCGAGGCCGCCGATGTTAGCCGAGGCGCTGACCACGGGGATGAGCGGAGCGTTACGGGCGCCATTGTGCTGTTCGCGGACAGCGGCGAGGCGGGCGTCGGCTTGCGTGAGCTCGGGGCGGGCGGCGAGGGCGCGGGAGACGAGGGCGGCGAGGTCGGTGGTAGCGGGGACGAGCGTGGTGGGAATGAGTTCGGCGGTGGCGGGCGTGAGCTCGACCGTGGGGTCGAGTTTGAGGAGTTCGGCGAGGCGGGCGGCGCCGATGCGGGCCTGTTCGCGGGCTTGTTGGACGGCGGTTTCGTTGCGGGCGCGAGCGGTGGCGACGCGCTGGACGTCGCCGGCAAAGGTCACGCCGGCCGAGGCGGAGGCGACGAGCTGAGCGTGGTGGCGCGAGGAGAGTTCGAGGGCGTCGGTCGCGATCGCAATCGTGGCAGTGGCGCGGAGGAGTTCGTAGTAGGCGAGCGCGGCGTCGGTGACGGTGTTTTGCCGTTGCGTGGAGAGCGCAGCTTCCTCGGCGCGGGCGCGCTGTTGAGCGGCGAGTTTTTGGTAGTAGACTTCACCGAAATCCCATTGGGCGTTGAGACCGACGCCCGCGGAGAAGGAGCGTTTGTCAGCGTCGATGATGCGGCCTTCGACCGTCTGGATGTTGTTCTCGTGCTGGCGGAGGGAGGTGCCGACGGAGATCCAGGGGAAGAGTTTTTCGCGGGCGACGTCGGCTTCGGCGCGGGCTTCGGCGAGTTTTTCTTTGGCGATCTTGACGGAGAGGTTGTCGGCGCCGGCGAGGCGGAGGGTGGTGGCAAGGTCGATGGGCTGCGACGCGGCGAAGGAAACGGGAAGGGAGGAGGCGGCGAGGAGGAGCGCAGCGAGAAGCGCAGCATGGCGGGCGTAAAGCCCGCCCCACATTGCGCGGAAGGATCGAGAGGCGGACGGACGGAAAGGGAACATGGGAGGAAGGGCGGAGTAGAATGCGGGCACGGGGATGTGCTCGCCCACCGAAGGTTATTTCTGTTCGACGGCGGTGACGGGTTGGGCGTCGGTGAGGATGAGTTTGCCGACGAGGATCACGGCGGCGGCGGGCTCGAGGCCGGAGAGGACTTCGACGCGGGCGCCGTCGTTGAAGCCGATCTTGAGTGCGGTCTTCTTGGCTTTGCCGTCGGCGGCGACGTAGGCGAAGGCGTTGGTCTTTTCCATCACGAGGGCGTCGACGGGGATGAGGAGGGCGTCGGTGTGTTTCTCGATGCCGACTTTGATCGTGGCGTATTGGCCGGGGCGGAAGGCGAGACCGGGATTGGGGAGGTCGGCTTCGACGAGCATGGTGCGGGTGGCGTCGTCGAGGGCGTAGGCGAGGCGAGAGACTTTGGCTTCGAAGGCGTTCCCGGTGACGCCTTCGATCGAAACGCGGACGGGCTGGCCGACTTTCACGCGCGCTGCCTCGAGTTCGGGCATGGCGACCGTAGCGCGGAGGGTTTGGAAATCGGCGATGGTCATGAGAGCGGCGGAGGCGGGCGTGCTGCTCGCGGAGGCGGCGGGGATGTAGGCGCCGACGTCGGCGAAGCGGGCGGTGACGATGCCGCCGAAGGGGGCGGTGACCTTGGCGAAGGAGAGGAGGGTTTCGGAGCGCGATTGGTTGGCGCGGGCGATTTCGGCGCGGCCGCGGGCGGCGTCGAGGGCAAGCGGCGTGATGAGGTCGGGGGATTTGGCGGCGGCTGCTTCGAGGCGGGAAAGCTCGGTGGTGGCGACGTTGGCCTCGGCGCGGGTGCGGGCGAGGTCGGCGAGAAGTTCGGGGACCTCGAGCTCGGCGAGGAGTTGGCCGGCGGTGACGGCGTCGCCTTTGTCGACGGTGATCTTGCCGAGGTAGCCGCCGACTTTGGCGTAGAGCGTAGCCTGCTGGTTGGCTTTGAGCGTGCCGGGGACGGTCACGTAGCGGACGATGTCACCGCGGGTGGGGCGGGTGAATTTGACCTCGGTGGGCGCGGCGGCGTGGAGCGCGGGAGCGATGGTCGCGAGGGAGGCGAATGCGAGGAGGAGAGTCGGGAGGCGCATGGAGATGGTTCGGAAGGGGTGAACCGCTAATCTTCGCTAATTTTTCGGAGCGGAGGCCTTCGCCTAATCGGCGAAGGGCAAGGCGATTCTTAGATTAGCGTGGATTAGCGGTTCAAAGGTTGGGCGGATTTTTCGTGGAGGGGGCTGGATTCGTCGTCGGGGTCGAGGGACGGGCTTTCGGTGTTGCGGCCGGCGAGGATGGCGAAGACGGGCGGGAGGATGAAGAGGGTGGCGAGCGTGCCGAGGGCGAGGCCGCCAAGGACGGCGCGGCCGAGCGGGGCGACTTGATCGCCGCCTTCGCCGAGGCCGAGGGCGAGGGGTAGCATACCGGCGCCCATGGCGAAGGTGGTCATGAGAATCGGGCGGAGGCGGGACGTGGCGCCTGAGAGGGCGGAGGCGGCGGGATCGGCGGAGCGGCGGCGCTCGCGGTCGGCGAAGGTGACAAGGAGGATGGCGTTGGCGACGGCGACGCCCACGGCCATAATCGCGCCAATGGCAGACTGGAGGTTGAGCGTGGTGCCGGTGAATTTCAGGGCGAGGATGACGCCGGCGAGCACACCGGGGACGGCGGCGATCACGACGAAGGCGAGGCGGATGGATTGGAAGTTCGCGGTGAGGAGGAGGAAGATGACGGCGATGGCGATGAGGAGGCCGGACTTGAAGCCGGAGGTAAGCTCGTTGAGCGGGCCGACCTGGCCACGGTAGTCGACGCGGCCCTTGGCGGGCGGCTCGCCGAGTTCGGCGACGGCGGCGGCGATTTGGCGCGAGGCGGTGCCGAGGTCGGTATGGTGAAGATTGGCGGTGACGCTGACGACGCGGACCAGGTTGTAGCGCTCGTATTGGCCGGGGGCGGTGCCGGGCGTGAGACTGGCGACGTTGCGCAGGAGAACGGGTTTGCCGCCGGGGGCGGTGGAGGAGATCGGGACGTTACGGAGGTCTTCGAGGGAGTTGGTCAGCGTCTGAGGGATCTGCACTTGGAGGCTCATACTGACGCCGGTGCCGGGGTCGGCCCAGTAGTTGGCGGTGGTGAAGCGACTCGAGGTCGTGGCGGCGACGAGGGAACGCGTGACGTCGCTCGTGCGGACGCCGAGGAGGCCGGCGCGCTCGCGGTCCATGTTTACATCGACGGTCGGAAAATCGAGGGATTGGGCGATATGGACGTCGCGGAGATTCGGGAGCGTGCGGAGTTTGGCGGCGACTTTTTCGGCGAACTCGCGACTGGCGGGGAATGATGGGCCGCTGACGACTACCTCGATCGGAGTCGGCGAGCCGAAACTCATGACGCGCGACACGAGGTCGCTCGGCTCGAAGGAGACGCGGATATCGGGAAGCTCGGCGGCGAAGACCGCACGGAGTTTTTCTTTGAGGGCCTCGATCTTCACGCCGGAGCCGGGCTTGAGCTGCACGGCGAGCCAGCCCTCTTCGGGGCCGGTGTTGAAGAGATAGATGAGGTTGACGGGGTAGTTGGAGGCGTGGACGCCGACGAGGCCGATGGTGAGGGCGACGTTGGAGGGACCGGCTTCGCGGTTGATGGCGTCGAGGATTTGCTTCGCGACGGCTTCGGTCTTTTCAACCTTGGTGCCGGCCGCGCCGCGGAAACGAATCGCGAGCTGGCCGGAATCGATGGTCGGGAAAATTTCGAGGCCGAGGCGCGGGCCGAAGAACGCGACTAGGCCGAAGGCGGCAGCGAGGTAGAGTGGCAGCACGAGCCAGCGTGCGGCGATGAAGGGGCGGACGAGGGCGGTGTAGAGTCTTTGGAGACCGACGAGCCAGGCGGGATCGGCGTGGAGGGCGGAGTCTTTGTGGCGGCGCAGGAACCACACGCTGAGCACCGGCACGAGGGTGCTGGAGAGGAGGAACGACGCGATCATCGCCCACCCGACGGCGAGCGCGAGCGGGGTGAAGAGGGCCTTGGCGGCGCCGACCATGAAGAAGGCGGGGATGAAGACGGCGAGGACGCACAACATCGCGAGGAGGCGCGGGAGCGCGGTTTCGCGGGTGGCTTCGAGGGCGGCGCGGGCGAGCGGTGTGCCGCGGGCGAGGTGGGCGTGGATGTTTTCCACGGCGACGGTCGCTTCGTCGACGAGGATACCGACGGCGAGGGCGAGGCCGGAAAGGGTCATCAAGTTCAGACTTTGGCCTGTCACCCAGAGCGCAAAGGTGGAAGCGAGAAGGGCGATGGGGATGTTGACGACTACGATGAAGGCGCTGCGCCAATCGCGGAGGAAGAGGAGCACCATGAGGCCGGTGAGGACGGCGCCGAGCGCGCCCTCCTTGGTGAGGGTGGTGATCGACTGGTTGACGACCGGGGACTGATCGAACTCGTAGCTGACCTTCACGGAGGCAGGGACGGCGGCTTGGAACTTCGCCATGTTCTCCTTCACGAGATTCACGACGGAGAGTGTGGAGGCGTCGGCGCGTTTGGTGACGGGGATGTAGACGGTGCGGCGGCCGTTCGCGAGGGCGTAGGACGTGACGATGTCGGCGCTGTCTTCGACGGTCGCGACATCGCGGAGGTAGACGGCGCCCTGCGGGGTGACGCGGAGCGGGACGGCGGCGAGGTCCTGGATGTTCTTCGGGACCGCGTTGACGGGGACGATCGGGTATTTGTCGCCGAGGTTCATGTTGCCCGACGGACTGAGGATGTTGGCGGCAGTCATCGCCTGCACGAGGTCGTCGGGGGAGAGATTATAGGCGCGAAGACGGTCGGGTTTGGCGTTGATGACGATGGTGCGGGCGCTGCCGCCGAAGGGAGGCGGGGCGGAGACGCCGGGGAGGGTGGCGAAGAGCGGGCGGACGCGATTGAGGGCGGCGTCCTGCATCTGGCCGACGGTGACGTTGGGGTCGTCGGTGGAGAAAACGAGGTAGCCGACGGGAACGCTGCCGGCGTCGAAGCGCGTGACGAAGGCTCCGGGGGTGCCCGGGGGCATGAACGACCGCGAGCGATTCACGTAGGCGACGACCTCGGACATGGCGGAGGCCATGTCGGTGCCGGGGTGAAACTGGAGCTTCATCAGGGACGCGCCCTGGATGGACTTCGACTCTACGTGCTCGATACCGGTGATGTAGAGAAAGTGGTATTCGTAATAGTAAGTGATGTAGCCCTCCATCTGCGCGGGGTCCATGCCACCGAACGGTTGCGCGACGTAGATGGTGGGAACGCCGAGCGGGGGAAACGCATCGCGCGCCATGCGTTGGAGGGCGAGCGTGGCGCCGAGGCAGACTGCGACGACGAGGACGAGGACGGACCACGGAGAGCGCAGGGCGAGGCGGACGAGAGACATCGGAAAAGTGGAAAGGGAGGAAAAGTGGGAAAGCGGGAAACGGGTAGGCGTGGGGACCTTTGAACAGCGCAGGCGGAGAGACGCGGGTGCTGCCGGGAGGTTGCGCCGGATCGTGCGGGTTGAGACGGCGGCGGGATGATGAGGGTGTCAACGACACGGAGGGCGTGTGAGGCAGGAAAACTCCCCACGCAAAGCCCGGTAAGCGACGGCTTGAGTGCAAGGGGCGGGACGCTTTGCTCCGCGCGTGCTTATTCTCAACACGCTCGCGCCGGTGTTTCTGCTCGTGGCCCTCGGGGCCGCGATGCAGCGCAGTGGTTTTGTATCGGCGAGCTTTCTGAAAGAAGCGAACCGCGTGACCTACTGGCTGGGTTTGCCGGCGCTGTTGTTTTCGCAGCTCGCGGGCTCGTTTCACGAAGCGGCGGGCGCGAAGGTGATGCTCGGCGCGATGTTTTATGCGACGCTCGCGAGCATCGTGGTCGGCTATCTGATCGCGTGGGCGATGCGGGTGCCGGAGGCGGCGGCGGGGACGTTTGTGCAGGGGGCGTTTCGCGGGAACCTGGCCTTCGTGGGGCTGCCGATTATTTTCACATTGCCCGACACTCCGCTGGGCGGGGGCCTGACGGCGCGCTCGGCGGCGGTGATCACCGTGGCGCCGATGATGGTGTTCTATAACGTGGCGGGCGTGGTCGTGCTGTTGCTCAGCCAGCATCCGCTGAGCTGGAAAATGGTGCGGCCGTTTTTGAAGCAACTCGCCACCACGCCGCCGCTGCTTGCGACACTCGCCGGCGTGACGTTTGCGGTGATGGGCTGGAAGTTGCCGGCAAGCGTGGACAAGACCTTCGCCTCGCTCGGGGAGATGGCCTTGCCGCTTGGGTTGTTGGGGGTGGGCGGATCGATCATCACATCGCGGCTCGGTGGGGCGTGGCGACGGCCGCTGGCGTCGGCGTTGGTGAAAACGGTGGTGTCACCGGTGCTCGGCTGGGGCGTGGGCCGCTGGATGGGGCTGGGCGCGCTGGAGCTGAAAATGGTAATGATCTTAATGGCGTGTCCGACGGCGATTGTGAGCTACACGATGGCGATCGAGATGAAGGGCGACGAAGCCATCGCGTCGGGAGCGATCGTGCTCAGCGTGCTGACATCGATGGTCGCTCTGGCGACGGTGATCGGGGTGTTTTGAGGACGCTCCACGGTCGGTCTGCGATGGGCAGACTCACGTGGTGCGATTCGGCCGACCGGTCAGTCGATCGGCCGAGAACCAGAGTTTTCAGTCCCGCGGAATCTCCAGCTGCATGCCGGGCTTTAACGGGCGGCCGCCGCTGAGTTGGGAGTTGTTGGCGAAGTAAATGGTGCGCCAGCGGCTGCTGCTGCCGTAGTATTTCTCGGCGATTTTCTCTAGGGTGTCGGTGGCGGTGACGACGTGGATGCGTGGGGCTTCGGTCGGGGCGGCGGTCTCGGGCTTTGGTCTAAGGCGAGACGGATTGGTGCGGAGCTCGGCGGTGGCACCGGAGGATTCGCCGAAGCTGGGTTGTTTGGGCTCGGCTGGGGCGGCAGGGGTAAGCGTGGTGGCGCCGGTGGAGGTGTTGTCGCGGGCTTCGGCGAGCGTGGCGGCTTTGGCGCCGGATTGGGCGATGACGGCGGAGAGCTGGGCGGCGTTGGCAGCGGCCTGCTGCTCGGCCCGGGCGCGGGCGTCTTTTTGCGCGAGCAATTCGGTGTTGAGCTGGGACAGGGCGACTTGGGCTTGTTCGTTCTGAGAGGTGAGGGTTTTCACCTGCGCGGTGAGGTTGGTGTTTTCGGCGCGGGTTTTGTCGATATCGGTCCGGAGGCGGACGTTTTCTTCCTGAAGTTGGGTGTAGTTGCGGAGGGAGGCGGCGAGTTTCTCCTCCAGTTCACGGGACTTGGCGGCGGCCTCAAGCGCGGCAGTCATGCGGGCGGACGAGTCTGCGGTGGCGGAGAGATTGCCGGCAGCGGCAGCGCGTTCGGCCTGAAGTTTGGCGTAGCTGGCGCGGAGGGTGGTGAGCTCCTTGGTGGTTTCGTTAAGGCGGGCGACGAGTTCAGGCGAACCGTTGGTGCCGCGACCCTCGAGGGCGGCGCGGAGGGCGTCGCCTTCCTTGCGGGCGAGGACGAGCTCCTGTTTGAGGATTTTGTGCTCGGTGGTGAGATTCGAGTAGGCGGTGTTGAGTGCAGCGTCGCGCGAGACCGGATCGGGATAGCGGCCGAAGTGCACGTAGCCGCAGCCGCTGAAGAGCACGAGGAGAAGGAGCGCGAAGGAGGCGCTGAGGAGACGCATAGAGCCGTTGAAAAACAGAAAGCGTCCCGCAGGCAATCTTTCGTGCGGCGGGACCGTCAGGCGAATCGAGGCCTCCGTGCCGGCGGTTTCAGCGGGCGAGTTTCTTGGCGAAGAAGAACTGCGTGCAGTCGTTGAGGCGGCCGGGGCGAGCATAGCAGCTTGTGGCGTCGCTGCGGAGAGCGTTCGTGCGGAGGTAGACGATGGTGCGATCGCGTCGAGAACCTGAGCTGCCTCCTCCTATTTCAGGAAAAGATAAAGTGCGACGGGATCGAGCCGACGAACTTCTTCTCGGCCGTCTCGGCTACGATGACGGCGTGGGCCGGGTCGGTGATTACGCGGCTGGGTTGGGTGGAGATTTCGGTGGGGCTGGCGAGGCGTAAACGTGGTCGGGTGGCGAACGCGTTCCGACGCGGGTCGGCGCTGGCGGAGCGGCTAGAGAGCATGCCGCACGGGCGGTTCGAGCGGCGATGCGCCGGCATGGTTGTGGGCGCGACGGGCTGGAGATAAAGCCGGGACTTGCGGAATTAGTAAGCGTGCTTACCAATCACGGATTACCTCCGCATGCCCGAATCGTTGCCCAATTTCGACCGCACGCTCGGCTTTATCGTCAACGACATCAGCCGGCTGTTGCGCAAAGCCTTCGAGCGGCGCGTGCGTGGACACCGACTGACCCGCGCCCAGTGGCTGCTGCTCTATCACGTCGCGCGCATGCCGGGAGCGTCGCAGACTGAACTGGCAGAGTCTCTCCAGCTGGAAAAAATCACCATCAGCCGGCAGGCCGCCCGGCTGGAGAAAAATGGCTGGTTGGAGCGTCATGATCACGCGCAAGACGGACGGGCCTACCGTCTGCGGCTTACTGCGCGCGCGACGCGCACCATTGCGCAACTTTCCGGGCTGGTGGCCGAGCTGCGCGACGAGGCGATGCAGGGCATCCCGGCGGCGCGGCGCAACGCCCTGATCGACGACCTCCTACACATCAAAGCCAATCTCGCCGCGCTCGATGCGGTCGAGCCGTAGTTCCTTTCGTTCCCATGACCAACCCCTGCTTACGTTTCCCCGTCGTGTTGTCGTGTGCCGCGGTGGCCGCGCTTTCCTTGGCCGGCTGCAAACCTTCGGGCGCGCCGAAGGTTTCCGCTCCGCCGCCGGTGCCGGTGCAGGTCGCCACCGCCGTGCGGGAAGATGTTCCGCGCCGCATCGATTCTATCGGTGCCGTGCAGGCGCTGCGCACCGTCGCGATCAAGTCCCAGGTCGACGGTATAATTGCAGAGGTGCACTTCCGCGAAGGCGACGACGTGAAGGCGGGCGATCTGCTTGTGACCCTCGACCGCCGGCCGTTTGAGAATTCCCTGCGCATCGCCCGTGCCGATGTCGTGAACGCCCGCGCCGAGGCCGCCAAGGCGGAGGCCGACCTCGAGCGCTATAAGCGCCTCGACCAGCAAGAGGCGATTTCGAAGGAGCAGTTTGCCCAGCTCACTACCAAGGCGGAAACGACGAAGGCCCTGCTGCAGGCGAAGGAGGCGGCGGTTTCCAATTCCGAGCTGCTGCTCGGCTACACGCAGATCCGTGCGCCCATCTCCGGTCGCACCGGCCAGCGTCTCCTGCACGAGGGTGCGCTCGTGAAGGCCAACGACAACGCGTTCTCGCTCGTCACCATCAATCAACTCGCCCCCGTGGCGGTCACCTATTCCGTGCCGGAGAGTTCGCTCGATGCCATCCGCACGGCTCTCGCCGAGCAGCGGGCGGGAGTCGCGGTGACGGAGCGCACGTCCGGTCTCAAGCGCGAGGACGGGAAACTCGAGTTCGTCGACAATTCCGTCGATGCCACGACGGGCATGATCACGCTCAAGGCGGTTTTCCCGAATGCCGACAAGGCCCTCTGGCCGGGACGTTTCGTCAATGTCGTCACCCAAGTCGGGATCGACCGCGACGCGACCGTAGTGCCCTCGACGGCGGTCCAGACGAGTCAGAACGGTTCCACCGTTTATGTGCTGAAGGCCGACAAAACCGTCGAGCTCCGCACCGTGAAAGTGCTGCGCACCGCGGGCGACACGACGTTGATTGCCGAGGGCATTGCGCCCGGCGAGGTCGTCGTGACGGACGGCCAGCTCCGCCTTCTGCCCGGCGTCAAAGCCGAGCCGCGCAAACTGGCCGACGCGGTCGGGGCGGCGACGGCACCCAAGCCCGCCGCGAAATCCTAACCCTGCGCGCTGCTCCGAGCGTTCGCCCCCCGAAGGCCCCCATGAATCTGCCCGAACTTTGCATCCGCCGGCCGGTGATGACCACGCTGCTGACAGCCGCGATCTGCGTCTTCGGCCTGATGGCTTACCGGCTCTTGCCAGTGAGTGATCTGCCCAACGTCGATTTTCCCACCATCGTCGTGAACGCGTCACTGCCTGGTGCGACGCCCGAGACCATGGCCAGCGCCGTCGCGACGGTGTTGGAGCAACAATTCTCCACGATCGCGGGCATCGACTCGATGACCTCGACGAGCGGCACCGGCAGCACCTCGATCACACTCCAATTTTCCCTCGACCGCAGCATCGATGCGGCCGCGCAGGACGTGCAGGCTTCGATCGCGGCCGTGCAACGTCGGCTGCCCACCGACATGCCGGCGCCGCCTTCGCTCCGGAAAACCAATCCCGCCGACCAGCCGGTGCTGTTTCTCGTCGTCAGCTCGCCGACGCTCCCGCTCTCGGTGGTGGACGAATACGCGCAGACCACGCTCTCTCAGCGCATCTCGACGGTCTCGGGGATTTCGCAGGTCCAAATCTTCGGTTCACAGAAATACGCGCTTCGCGCCCGCCTCGATCCCCGCCTCCTCGCCAGCCGGGGCATCGCGCTCTCCGAAGTGCGCGACGCACTCGCGCAGCACAACGTCAACCTCCCGACCGGTCTCATCGACGGCAACCGCCAGTCGCTCCAGATCCTCGCCAACGGCCAGCTCGGCAATGTCGAGGACTTCCGCAAAATCGTCGTCGCCTACCGCAACGGTGCGCCAGTCCGCTTGGGCGAACTCGCCGAAGTGATCGACAGCGTGCAGGACATCCGCGTCGCGAGCTGGTTTGGCTCACGGAAAAACGACAGCTCTGAAATCACGACCGAGCGCGCGGTGATCCTCGCCGTGCAAAAGCAGCCTGGGGTGAATACTGTCGAGGTCGTCGCGCGGGTGCGGGCGTTGCTCCCGGTGTTTCAAAAGCAACTGCCGGAGTCGGTCACGCTCAGCATCCTGCGTGATGGCTCGGAGCCGGTGCGCGAGTCGGTGCATGACGTGCAGTTCACGCTCATGCTGGCGATCGCGCTCGTGGTGCTGGTGATCTTCGTCTTTCTGCGCTCGCTGGCGGCGACCGTGATCCCGGCGTTGGCGATTCCGCTCGCCCTGCTTGGAACGTTTATCGCGATGTATTTTTGCGGCCACTCGCTCGACAATCTCTCGCTCCTCGCCCTCACGCTCTCGGTCGGCTTTGTCGTCGATGATGCCATCGTGATGTTGGAAAACATCGTGCGTTACGTGGAGGCCGGCATGCCGGTGCGCGAAGCGGCGTTGAAGGGGTCGAAGGAGATCGGGTTCACGATTCTCTCGATGACGATCTCGCTGGTGGCGGTGTTTATCCCGCTGATGTTTATGGGCGGCATCCTTGGCCGCCTGCTGCACGAGTTCGCGGTTACGATTACGGCCTCGATCTTGGTGTCGGGCCTCGTGTCGCTGACGCTCACGCCGATGCTGTGCAGCCGCTTCCTGAAGCCGCACGCGGCCCACGGCACGGCGGCGACGGCGTTGCACGGCCGGCTCTACCAGTGGACCGAGTCGGTCTTCGAAGGCACGCGCAGCCTTTATGAGCGCACGCTGCGCGTCAGCCTGCGCCACCGTTTCACGATCGTGATCATCGCCGTGGTGATGGGATTTTTGACGGCGTTTTTTGCCCGACTCCTGCCGCAGGGATTCATTCCGACGGACGACACCGGCCTCGTGCTCGTATTTACGGAAGGCGCGCAAGATATCTCGTTCGATGAGATGGTGCGGCATCAGCAGACGGCGGCGGAGATCGTAGCGAAGCATCCCGCGGTGGACGTGTTCATGTCTGCGCTCGGTGCGAGTGGCTCCGTCAATTCCACGTCCAACCAAGGCCGTATTTTCATGCGCCTGAAACCGCGCGACCAGCGGCCGCCAATCGGCGTGGTGATTGCGCAATTGCGCCAGCAACTCGGGGCGATTCCGGGGCTCAAGTGCTATCCCCAGGTGCCGCCGGCGATTCGCATCGGTGGCCAGCTCACCAAGGCGCTCTACCAGGTATCGCTTACCGGCAGCGATCTCAACGAACTTTACGGCGTGGCCGGCGACCTCGAAAAGAAGTTCCGTGCGCTTCCGCAGCTCGTCGATGTGAACTCCGACCTCCAGATCACGAGTCCACAACTCCGCGTGGACATCAACCGCGACCGCGCGGCGACGCTCGGCGTGACGCCGCAGCAGATCGAGGACTCGCTCTACAGCGCCTTCGGAACGCGGCAGGTTTCGACCATCTATACGCCGACCAACCAATACTACGTGATCATGGAAGTGGCGCCGGAGTTTCAGCGCGATGCCTCGGCGCTCTCGCAAATCTATCTGCGCTCCCGCACCGGCAAACTCGTGCCGCTCGATGCCGTCGCGTCGCTCAATCGCGCAGTCGGCCCGCTCACGGTGAACCACTTTGGCCAACTCCCGGCGGTGACGATCTCGTTCAACTTAAAGCCGGGCATCTCGCTCGGCGAAGCCACCGCAGCGATCGATGAACTGGCGCGGCAAAACCTGCCGTCAACGGTGAGCTATAGTTTCGTCGGTTCGGCGCAGGCCTTCGCCTCATCGCTCCAAGGCATGGGCATTCTGCTCATCCTCGCGGTGCTCGTGATCTACATTGTGCTGGGCGTGCTCTACGAGGACTTCATTCACCCGCTCACGATTCTTTCGGGCCTGCCGGCGGCGAGTTTCGGCGCGCTGTTCACGCTCTGGGCGTTTGGTGAGGAGCTGAACATCATGGGCTACGTCGGGGTGATTTTGCTCGTCGGAATCGTGAAGAAGAACGCGATTATGATGGTCGATTTCGCCATCGCGAAAGAGCAGGAGCAGGGCGCGAAGTTTAACGCCGAGCAGGCGATCTTCGAGGCCTGTCTGGTGCGCTTCCGGCCGATCATGATGACGACGTTTGCGGCCCTGGCGGGCGCGGTCCCAATCGCGCTTGGGTTGGGCGCGGGTGCCGAATCGCGGCGTCCGCTGGGTCTGGCGGTCGTGGGCGGTCTGGTGGTGTCCCAACTGCTGACGCTCTATATCACCCCCGTGATCTACGTCTACATGGACAAGTTTACCTCCCGCCTGCGGCATAAGCAGTCAAAGGCCGTCGCTTCGGCGGCTCCGGCCGGCGAGCCGATCATGGCCAAGTAGCCTATGGACCATGGGCTTGCGGCAGGGAGCCGCAGTAGTTCCCGGCTGGTTAGGTTTGCTGAAACCTTGCGCCCCCGGTGGTGTCGCACAGCGTATCCCTTCACCATGAAAACGTCCGTTTCTCTTTGCCTCGCCCTGTTGGCCGCGACTTCCGTCTCGGCGCAGGTTTTTCGTCCAGAAACTGTGAATGGCGCGGTGCTCGGTGGCATCGCAGGAGCCGTCATTGGCAACAATAGCGGCAGCCTGAACCACAATGCGTGGAAAGGTGCCGCGATCGGCGCCGTGGCTGGCGGGCTGATTGGCTCGGCGATCGGCGCGGATAATGACCGGCGCGACACCGGCGTCCCGGCTCCGCGCCGTGAGACGCCCTATGTTTACCGCGACGCGGGTCCGGGGCACGTTTACGGTGGTTACCGGGGCAGCGCCGCGCGCGACGGATTGGTCCTCGGTGCCGTCGCCGGTGGGATCATCGGCCACAATAGCGGCAGTTTCCGCCACAACGGTTGGCGCGGCGCCGCTTGGGGTGCAGGTGCTGGTTGGATTCTCGGTTCCGCGATCGACTACAGCCGTGGTTATTACGGCTACGGTTACGGCTATGATTATCCCCGTCGGCCGGTGATTTGGGAGCGCCCAGTCTACGTCGAGTCGGCACCGGCGACCATCGTGCAGCAGGCGCCGGCGCAGCCCGCCCAGCCGGCGGCGCCCCAGCAGGTCACGATCATCAACAATTACTACGGCACCACCCCGGCGCCAATGACGCAGGCCAATAGCCTCTTCGGCCGTTGATCGCTTTGCTGCTCGCAGCCGCGTGCGCCTAAGCTGGCGCGAGCGGCCCGCCCCTTTTTTGTCTTTTCGACTACACCACATGAAAACCACCTCCCGTTTCTTCCTCCTCGCCGGCGCAGTCGCCGCTCCGGTGTTCTTCACCGGCTGCGAGACCACGCAGGGCGTGAAGAACCCCTCCGGTGTGCCTGTCACCGAGATGCGCCCCGACGAGAAAGGCTTCGTCCAAGGCACTGGCGTCGAGTCGCAGGACCTCGTGTCCGTGACCGACAAGATGTCGCGCAGTATCCTGGGCATTCCCGAGATCGCCCGCGCGCAGAACAAGCCGCGCATCGTCCTTGAGCCGGTGGTCAACAATACCCGCTTTCCCATCAACAAGGATATCTTCCTCACGCGCATCCGCACTCAGCTCAACTCGAAGGCGGCAGGCCGTGTGAGCTTCCTCGACCGCGAGATGATGAAGACTCTCGAACGCGAACGTGCGCTCAAGCAGTCCGGCCAAGTCACCGCGAGCAGCGACCCCAATGTCGTCGAGTTCCGTGGCGCCGATTATTTCCTCACCGGCAAACTTGAAGGCATGTCGACGCGCACCTCGCAGGGCACGAGCGACTATGTGCTCTACAGCTTCCGCCTGACCGATGCTCGCACCAGCGAGATCGTGTGGGAGGACTCCGCCGAGGTGAAGAAGCAGGGCCTCGAAGACGCCGCGTATCGGTAATCATCGCCGCGTTGCGGCGCCCGCCAGCGCGCCGCAAGCCTCATGACTGACTCCCGACCCGCCCAGCCGAGCCGCGAGCGCCGCCCATCCGTCGTCGCACTTCTCGCCATGTCCGCCGTCGCCCTCCTGACGCTCGCCGGTTGTGAAACCATGCCGGACCGCCCGATGCGGCCGCCCGTGGCTCGCACCGGCGACCCGCTCATCGACGGCAACAACGACCTCGCCAACGCGCCCGACAAGGATCGCGTGCTCCTCGAATACCGCCTGGGTCTGATGGCCCTGCGCGCCGGAAATTTCGATATGGCGAAGGCCAAGTTCGACGACGCGATCATGCGCATCGGCGGCCTTCTGTCGGGTCCCGCCGACGCGGCCCAGCGCTCCCGGGGTCTCTTCACCGCGGAGCGCGAAAAGGTCTTCATCGGCGAGCCCTATGAGCGCGTGATGGCGTTCTACTACCGGGGACTGCTCTATTGGCGCGACGGTCAGCCGGACAACGCCCGCGCGTGTTTCCGGTCCGCGCAGTTGCTCGACAGCGATGCCGAGAGTGATGCCTACAAGAGCGACTACGTGCTCCTCGACTATCTCGACGGCTATGCTTCGGCCAAGCTAGCAGCCGACGGCTCCGAGGCTCTCGCCCGCGCGGAGAAGCTCACCAAACACAAACTCCCGCCCTACGACCCGGCCGCCAACGTGCTCTGTTTTGTGGAGTTCGGCCACGGACCCCGCAAATACGCGGGCGGCGAATATGGTGAGCAACTGAAGTTCCAGGTCGCCGCTTCCCGCATTCGCTCCGCTTCGCTCACCGTGGGCGACCAGTCGGTGCACTTTCTGCCGTGGGATAATTTGAACTTTCAGGCCGTCACCCGCGGCGGTCGCGTGATGGATCACGTCCTAGGCAACAAAGCCGTTTTTAAGAAGAGCGCCGACACCGTGGGCGATGTCGCATTGGCCGGAGCGATGGTCGCGGCGGGCAACATTAATCAGGAGAAACGCCGCGTCGTGACCGATGAGCGCGGCCGGCGTCGGGTGGTGACCGAGTATGACAAGAGCGATGGTGCCGAGACGGCCGCGATCGCCCTCGGCGTGATTGGTATTTTTAGTAAGATCGCCGCCGCGGCGACGCAGACCAAGGCCGACGTCCGGATGTGGGACAATCTTCCGCAATACCTGAGCTTCGGCACGCTGAAGCTCCCGCCCGGCGACCATCCGGCCATCGTGCAGTTTTACGACGCCAATGGCCAAGTCGTGCCAGACCTCACGCGTCGCATCACGCTTTCCGTCGCCGAACCCGGCAAAGACACCGTTGTAATTTTGAGCGAACTTAAACGCTGAACCGCAGTCACACCCCACACACCGCAACGCCTCTCCCGACTATGAACACCAAGCCTCTGCTCCACCTCTCTGCCCTCGCGGCGCTCGCCCTCTTCGCGGGCTGCGTGACGGAGCCCGGACCCTTCGCGCCGCTCGACACCACGAAGTATACGCTCGAGAACACCGACAAGTTCGTGCTGCTCGACAAGCCCGCGCAGTTTTCCGTGACGTGCACCGGCCTGCAGGAACGCACGCTCGCCGACGGCCGCCTTGAAGTCGTGGCCAACGTAAAGAACCGCGAGAGCCGCCGTCTGGAGGTCCAGATCAACTGCGTCTTCAAAGATGAGCAGAGTATCTCCACGGGTGATGAGACCCCGTTCCAGACGCTGATCCTCGCCGAAAACTCCACCGAAGCCGTGCGCTTCACCGCGATGAACACCGCGGCCAAGAAATACACCATCCGCGTCCGTCAGGCGCGCTAACCCGGCGGTCGTAGACCGCCGCTAAAGCCAAAGTCTGTCACTCCTCCATCCGCCATGAATACCCGGTCCTTTTTCTTTCTGCTGCTCTCTCCGGCCGTCTTCGCCCAAACGGAAGCACCGCCGACTCCGCCGCCCGTTTATCAGGCCATTCCGCGGGCGTCCGCCGAGCCGATGCAGCCGGGCGGCAACCAGCGCGTCTACGGTCCCTCCAGCGATACGCTCATCGCCCGTCAGACCGCAGCCGGTATCATCGAGGGCTTTCGCAAGGTCTACAAAACCGACAGCGCGCCGCGCATCGTGGTCTATGTGAACCGCACGCTCGTCGACACGAGCAGCGGGATGAAACTGACGGCCCACTCCGAGAAATACTACAAGGAGAACGAGGTGGTGAAAACGAGCGGCGAGAACACCTACGCCGTGAAGGAAGCCGCGACGCCCTCACTCGCCGACCGCCAGACGGTGCGCGAGATCGAGCGGCTCTTCGGCCGGGCGTTCCGCAATGGCGGCGCTTCGCTCGCCGATCAGGCGACGGCCGCGGCTTTGCTCGAAGACAATCCCGGCCACCGTCTCGTCGGTGACCAAGCCGCCAAGGATCGCGAGGCTCTCGCCAAGGTCGCCGATGTGGCGATCGAGGTGCTCATTTCCAGCCGCAACCTTACGATGCCCACGGTGGCTGGCGATCAGACGGTGATCGTGCCGGACATTCAGGCGACGGCGATCCGGCTGAAAGATTCCGCGATTATCGGGCAGGCCGCGGCGAGTGATATTCTTGGCCGCGACATGCAGGCGGGCCGCATCGTGAAGCAGTTTGGCGTCGCCGAAATCACCGAGGCCACGGCGCTCGCGTTGATGGAAGATATGCTGACGGGGAAGAAGTGAAGTAGCACTTCCACTGTAGCGGCGGTCTGCGGCCGCCGTCAGAGCGCCTGAAGTAGTCCTCGGCGCTCACAGAGCGCGCTACAGCCGCCCTACGGAGTTTTCGCCGACTCAGCTTTCTTCTCGGGCGGCTTGGGTGAGCCGAAGATGACGCCTTTCTGGGCGGCGTTGATTTCTTTCACGCCCTTGGCGAGCGCGGCTTTCTCTTTCTCCGCGTCCTTCACCACGGGCTTGCCGCTGGAAAAATCGATGGTCTTGCCGTCCTGAATCGCGACCTCCGGGTGCTGCGTGACTCGCCCTTTTTGCTGGGCCACCCAGACGAGGGCGACGGCGCTGAGCGCCAGAATCGCCACGAAAACCCACAGGAGGCGGTTTTTCATGGGTGAGACGTTGGCAGATCGCTCAGCCCAAAGCCAGCGCGATGACTCCCGCCGCCATCGCCGCGGCCGCCCAGATGCGGCGGCGGCCGTCAGACTCCTTGAGGTATTTGGCGCCAAGAAAAGCGCCGATCACGATGCTGATTTCTCGGGCCGGGGCGACGTGGCTTACCGGGGCGAGGGTCAGCGCGGTAAGCACCAGCACGTAGGCGATCGGGGAGAGAGCGGCGACGGCGATAGCCCATTGGCGTTTCTCCCGCCACTCGGCGGCGACCTCGGTGCGGCGTTGCCACGCGAAGGGAGTGAGGAGGGCGAGTTGGGTAAAGGCCGTGCCGGCGTCGTAGAGCAGCGGAGGCACGCCGAGGGAGGCCACGCCGTGACGGTCCCAGATGGTATAGGCGGCGATCAGCACGCCAGACGTGACGCCGTAGCTGATGGCATTGCGCAGGTGCGCGCGGCTCCCGTGAAACAGTTGCGCGCCTCCCGTCAGGAGGAAAATCGCCGCGATGATCACGAGGCCGCCGCCGAGCGCGAGGGGTGAGGGGCGCTCGGCGAGGAAGACGATGGCGGCGAGGGTGGAAAGCAGCGGGCCCGTGCCGCGGGCGAGTGGGTAGATGAGCGAGAAATCGCCGGTGCGGTAGCCGCGTTGGAGAAAGAGCGCGTAACTGGTCTTCAGCACGCCGCTGCCGAGGATCCACGCGAGCGCGCCGGGCGGGAGCACTGGTTGCCACTGCGTCCAATAGACCGCGAGCACCGGCACGTAGCCGGCGCAGATCAACGCGCCGACCAGCCAGACGAAGGGCAGGCCGCCGCCGGCCCGCTTGGAGCAGAGATTCCACGTCGCATGGAGGACGGCGGCGACGAGGACGAGCGCGAGGGCGAACGTGGGCATGCGCGACCGGACGGCCGGTGGCGGCTTACTTCTTTTCCGGCGGAGCGGCCTTCACGTAGAGATCGAGCCACGTCTCCATTTCCCAGAGCATGTGGAGCAGGCTTTCGCGGGCGCGGTAGCCGTGGGACTCGTGCGGCAGGAGAGTGAAACGGGTCGTCGCACCCTGGCCCTTGAGCGCGTTGTAGAACCGTTCGCTCTGAATCGGAAAGGTGCCGGAGTTGTTGTCGGCGGCGCCGTGGATGAGGAGGAGCGGGTCTTTGACTTTGTCGGCGTAGTTGAAGGGCGACATGGCGCCGTAGACCTGGGGTGCCTGCCAGAACGTGCGCGTCTCCGACTGAAAACCGTAGGGCGTGAGGCTGCGGTTGTAGGCGCCACTGCGGGCGATGCCGGCGCGGAAGAGCCGCGTGTGGGCCAGGAGATTGGCGGTCATGAAGGCGCCGTAGCTGTGGCCACCGACGGCGACGCGCTTGGGATCGGTGACGCCCCGCCGCACGAGTTCGTCGATGGCGGCCTGGGCGTTGGCAGTGAGTTGCTCAACGTAGGTGTCGTTGCCCGGTTTGCCCTTCTGATTGATGATCGGCATCGCGGGATCGTTGAGGACGGCGTAGCCGGCGAGGAGAAAAGGCAGCGGGCCTTGCACGCTGATGCGGACAAATTTCTCCGGCGTGCCGCTCGCGGTGATCTGCTCGGCGGTGTCGGCGGCGAGAAATTCGCGGGGGTAGGCCCAGAGCAGCGTGGGGAGCGGGCCTTGCTCGGGCGTGTAGCCGGGCGGGAGATAGAGCGTGCCGGAGAGGGCGACGCCGTCGTCGCGTTTGTAGCGGATGAGTTCCTTTTTCACGCTGGCGAATTGCGCGTGAGGGCTGGGAAACGCGGTGAGCGCGGTGAGTGCGCCGGTGCCGAGATCGCGGACGAAGTAGTTTTCCGGCTCGGTAGGGGACTGGCGTTGGGTGAGCGCGCGGGAGAGGGTGCCGTCGAGGAAGGTGACGAACTCCTCGTAGGCCGGCGGAGCGGAGCGCCAGAGGCGGCGAGTTTGTTTGGCGGCGAGGTCGAACTCGTCGAGGAAGGGGCGGTCGCCGTCGGGCGAGGCGCCGAGGCCGTTGAGATAGATCTTCGAGCCATCGGCGTTGCGCTGGAGGACGACGCGGCCGGCGGCGTTGCGGGCGGTGACGGGCCGGCCTGGGTCAGCGTAGCGGTCTTGCGAGGAGCGCTCCGAGAGCAGCTCGCGTTTGCCGCCGGGTTCGCCCGGGGCGACGCGCCAGAGGCGCACCGTGCGGGTGGCCTGCCACGACTCGGTGACGAGGGCGAGTGAGTCGTCGCCCCAAGTGACGCCGATCACGCGATACTGGAAGCGCTGTTGCTCGACCGGGGCACCGGTGAAGGGCGCAGCGAAGGTGAACCAGGCATCACGTTCACGGACGGCGTTGGGTTTCCGTTCTTCGCCGGATGGCTCGGCGGCGGAATTGCGATCGATGGATTGCACCCAACTGAGCGAAGCGGCGTGGTCGGCGCGCCAAGCGACTTGGCGCGGGCCGGCGCGGACGCCGCCGACCGCCTCGCCCTCGTTCAACGGCAGATCGGCGACGCGATATTCGGCCCGACCGGTGCGATCGACGACGTCGATGATCTTGGGGAAACGCGCGGCGGGGACGAGATACGAGAAAGGGCGGTGCAGGGTCTCGACCAGGAGGTGTTTCCCATCGGGCGAAGGCGTGAAGGAGGAAATGAGGCCACGCGATCCGACCGGGGTGATTTTCCCGTTGAGCGGCACCAGGACCAATTCGGCCGTGGCGTAGTGCTCAAACGTGGCTTCGTCGTGGGCATCGGCGAGGAGATCCTCGTAAGTGCGGGCGGGGACTTTCTTGCCGAGGTTCTCCTGCACGACCGGACCGGAGGGCACGCGGGGGGCGAGGGGAGCGGGACCGCGACCGGCCGGCACGCGCACGGCGGCGAGGGTGGCATCGTCGAGCCAGACAAAGGGATCGGTGAGGATGCCGTTGAGGATCGGTTGGGTGAGACGGCGGGCCTTGGCGTTGGTGGAGTCGGCGAGCCAGAGTTCGAGACCGTTGTCGCGGAGGAGGGAGAGCGCGATGTAGCGGGAGCCGGGAGCCCACGCGTAGTGGGCGATGCGGGGATTGGCGGGCAGGCCGGTGATGCGACGCTCGGTCCCGTTGGCGACGGTCTTGAGGAGAAGCCCGGTGAAGGTGAAGCCACGGGTAGCGGCATTGGTGCCGGGGTTGAAACGAAGACCGGCGAGGCGGAGTTCGGGCTGAGCCAGCTCGGCGATTGAGGGCGCCTCGGAGCGTTCGAGGATGAGCAGGTGCCGGCGATCCGGGCTCACGCTCACGCCGGGGGCAGCGGGGGCATTGACGAGCGCGGCGAGGGGGGCGGAGGGCGTGCGGTAGGCGGCATCGGGTTCCGCGTGCAGTGCGGGGAACGAGAGCAGAGCGCACAGCAGGGCTAGCGTGGGGCGGCTTAGGCGAAGCATGGGCGGGACGTTGGACAGGGCGGGGGCGGAGGGCACGGATAATTTATGCAGGGGCTGTGCCGGTGGGGTGGCCGTTTTCGGCGTGCGCCGCGGTGGGTCGGTCCGCATGGTCCGCGGCTTCCGTGTCTTCTTACCGCCCAGAAATTCGTCCCACGCTCGCGCTGGCCCTGCCCATCATCGTCGGGCAGGTGAGTCAGATGCTGATGGGCGTCACCGATAGTGTGATGATCGGGCGGGCGGGCACGGTGCCGCTCGCGGCCTCCTCCTTCGGCGGGAATGTGTTCAATGTGTTTTTCGTGATCGGCATCGGGTTGATGATCCCGGTGTCGATCTTCGTCGCCCGGGCGCGCGGGGCGGAGAATCCGCGCGAAGCTGGCGAGTATCTGCGGCACGGCATGGCGCTCGCGGTGTTATTTGGAGTGCTCGAGACCGTAGCGATGGTGGTCATCGGGACGCAGCTGCACCGGTTCGGCCAGCCGCCTGAGGTGGTGGCGGTGGTGGGGCCGTTTTACGCGCTGATCACGGGCTCGCTGTTGTCGGTGTTTCTTTACCTCGTGCTGCGGCAGTTTGCGGAGGCGATGGGGCATCCGTGGGCGCCGATGTTTATTATGCTGGCGGGGGTGGGACTGAATGCGGCGCTGAACTGGGTGTTTATCTATGGCAACCTCGGTGTGCCCGCGCTCGGACTCACGGGGGCGGGCATCTCGACGTTTGTGTCGCGGGTGCTCGGGGCCGTCGTGATTTTTGTCTGGCTGCGGCGCGACCCGAAGGTGCGCGCGGCGTGGCCGCAGCGGTGGTGGGGCGGCTATTCGCGGGCGCGGTTCGGGGAAATGTTGAAGATCGGGCTGCCAGCGTCGGGCATGTTGCTGTTCGAGACGACGGCCTTTGCGTTTTCGAGCGTGATGATCGGCTGGCTGGGCGCGGCGCCGCTGGCGGCGCACCAGATCGCGATCACCTGCGCGTCGATGGCGTTTATGTTCCCTTTGGGGCTCTCGATGGCGGCAGGGATGCGCGTGAGTCAGGCGGTGGGGGCGGGACAACCGGCGCGGCGTCGACCGATCGCGTTTGGCGCGATGGGGCTCGGCATGGCGGCGACGGGGACCTTTGCCCTGGTGTTTTGGTTCGCCGGCGGAGCGGTGGCGGCGTGGTTTGTGACGGATGTGGCCGTGATCGCGCTGGCGACGAGGATGTTGGCCGTCGCGGCGCTATTCCAGATGGTCGACGGGATGCAGGTGATCGGGGCGTCGTGCCTGCGGGCGATCAGCGACGTGAAGGTGCCGACGCTGCTCACCTTCGCCGCGTATTGGGTGGTGGCGCTGCCGCTCGGCTACCTGCTGGGAGTGCGAGGCTCGCTCGGCGCGGTGGGCGTGTGGATCGGCATCGCGAGCGGGTTGGCGCTGGCGGCGGTGTTGTTACCGTGGCGATTTGCGCGGCTGACGCGGATCGGTTGACGGGGCGGGGCACGGACAAACAAGGTTCAATTTATGGCGACCAAGGAACTCACGATCGGCTTCGATGCGGACGATACGTTGTGGCACAATGAGACGAACTTTGAGCGGGTGCATGAGCGCTACCGGGCGTTGCTCGCGCAGTATCACGATGCGGCGACGGTCGACGCGGCACTGCTCGCCACGGAGAAGCGCAATATCCCGCTCTACGGCTACGGCGTGAAAGGCTTCACGCTCTCCGCAGTCGAAACGGCGATCCAGTTGACCGATGGAAAAATCAGCGCGGGCGAGATCCAGCGGTTGATCGAGCTCGGGCGCGGCATGTTGGAACACCCGGTGGAGATTTTGGACGGCGTGGTCGACACGCTCTCGCTGCTGGCGGAGCGTCACCCGCTGATTGTGATCACGAAGGGCGACCTGCGCGATCAGGAGCGCA
The DNA here is from genome assembly GCA_947453695.1 of Opitutia bacterium. GTDB lineage: Bacteria > Verrucomicrobiota > Verrucomicrobiia > Opitutales > Opitutaceae > GAS368. The sequence goes on along the minus strand of CANGHW010000058.1, from coordinate 6,984 downwards.
AGGTCGAGAAGTCGGGGCTCGGCGGGCGGTTTCGCGCGGTGGAAATCGTCTCGGAAAAAGACCCCGCGGCGTATGCGGCGATCTTGCGGCGCCACGGGATCGCGGCGGAGCGTTTCCTGATGGTGGGCAACTCGGTGAAGTCCGACATTTTGCCCGTGCTCGAGCTCGGCGGCGCGGGCGTGCACATCCCGTATCACATCACGTGGGCCTTGGAGCACGCGGTGGCGCCGGCGGGAGCAGAGGGGCGGTTTTTCGCGATCGCGAAGATGACGGAGCTGCCGCCCGTGGTGGCAGGATGGGCGGCGCGGTGGTGAGGTGTAGGGCTGATCCGAGCCGGCAGAGTTTTAGCCGCAAAAAGGCGCAAAAATCGGATGGCGATTGAAACTTCCGAGGCGCCGATAGGCGCGCGGAAATTTTTCGCCAGCGGGATGGACTTTTTTTGGGCCTCTTTGCGGCCAAGCTGCCTTGGGCGAATTTCCGCCCGACGTGCTCAGGGCTGAATCGCCTGCATCCGCCTTCGCCCAGCTACGGCGAGAGCAGGCTACATGGACTGCGCTGATCGCGGCCGATCAGAATTTCCACTCGAGGCTGGCGCTTGCGTAGGGCGCGGTGCGGTCGGCGGTCGCACGGTAGTTGCGCTGGTGATAGTCGGCGCGGAGGAGCGGGACGGCGCCGAGGGACGCGCGGGCGGAGAACGTGGGTGATACGCGCCACGCGACGGCGGGACCGACGCGGAGAGACTGATATTCGAGGCGCGTGCGGTTGAGGGCGGGCTTGTTGCGGCCGCCGGATAGCGGGTCGTCGGTGACGTAGAAGGAGCCGAAGTCGGCCTCGGCGGTGAATTCAAAATCGAGCTCCGGGCTGAAGGTGTAGATCACGCCGGTGCGCGGAAAACCGAGGGTCACGCGCCAGGCAGGCGCAGGCGTCCAGTTGAAGGTGGCGACCGGGATGATGCGGCCGGTGCCTTTCGAGAGGGAATCGTAGACGAAGCCGAAGCCGGCGCCAAACTCGGGCGTGAATTTGCGGCTGGCGAGGGCGAGCACGCCGACGCCGAAGCCCTTGGAGGAAAACGCCGAGCCGGCGTTGTGGAAGCCGGGACTTAAACTGGCGAGAAGTGACCAGTCGGCGTCGAGTTTGGTAAAGACAGTAAGGGCGCCGCTGAGGGACTGGAGGCGATCCGGGAGCGGGGTGGCCGCGTCGCGGTCGAGGGAGTAGTGACGGTATTCGAGACTGACGATGGGGAAGATATCTCCTGCAAGGGGCGGGAGCGGGACGGCGACCTCGGTGCCGAACTGAGCGACGGAGAAACTGCCGGCGGAGGCGCCTCGGGCGGTGAAGGGCGTGTCGCCGGTATAGGCGGTATCGAATTTCAGCGTGACGGCAGCGGTGGCGGGGCGGCCGGAGGCGGTCGGAGAAGGGGCGGAGGAGGCGGGGTTTTGGGCGGCGAGCGGGAGCGCGGCTGCGAAGACGGCGAGCGCGCCGAGGGTGGAGCGGGAAAAGAGACGGAAGCGTTGGGTCATGGTGGTGCGATGGCTACGGGCAAGGTGGGGCGATGGATGCCAGCGTCAGGGAAATTCGCGCTGGAAATCAGTCGCGACGTTTCCAGTGCAACGGACGAGAGCGATCAGAGCTTCAGGCGAGACTTCAGGTCGGCGAGGGTGAGGCCGTCGAAGCGGAGGACTTTTTGGCGGGAGAGGTCGCCGCGAAGGACGGTGACCGCGCGGCGCGGGAGGCCGAGTTCGTCGGCGAGAAATTCGCAGAGCGCAGCCGTGGCGCGACCTTCGACGGGCGGAGCGTGGACCTTGACCTTCAGGGCATCACCGAGCCAACCGATCACCTCGCTGCGCGGGGCGTTGGGGATGGCTTTGATGGCGAGGGTGCAGGAGGACATCGATTGAGGAGTGGCCAGCATTCCTTACTCTGGAAAAGTAATAGATTTTACGAATGGGTAGAACGGATTGGGTGGAGGATTCGCTGCAGCGGCCTTCGCGTCGGCAATCTGCTTTTTCAGGCGCGCAGCGCTTTCTCTTTGCTGGTCTTCAGGCGGGCGGGCTGGGCTGTTGGTTGTGAGGGGTGCCATTTCTGCTTCGATCCGGTGCAGTTGCCCTTCAAGGTAGGTCACCGCATCGGAATGACCGATAAAAAAGTCTCTCCAGCGTTCGGCTCCATGGGTTTCATAGGCTTCCGCAATCGCCTCCAAAACAATTTTTGCCTGATCGCGTCCAATGCCGCGAAAACAGACCAAGAAATTACAGATCCCCGACTTCTTTTCGGGCCAAGGAAATTCGGATGGCGGAGCAATTGAAATATGCTGATCGCGCCAAGCCACTCCATTGATCGGCCGCAAACCTTTGCTGGCCAATCGTGGCAGGAAGTAGCCTAGCCAAAACCCGTCGCTCATCAATCGATCGCGCACCTGGCTCGCAGCGTCCCTTTCCGGAGTGACTCTACCGTCGACACTAGTGTCGAACAACTGAAGTTCGATTTTACAATCGATTCCTCGTTGGCAGCCGCTTGTAAGCGAGAGTGTGACAGCCAAGAGAAGTAGAGCCCGGATCAGCATGATCAGATCTAGGGGAGTATGAGCGCCTCGCTCAGCGATGCGACGATGTCTTCGACGGGCTCGATGCCGACGCAGAGGCGGAGGAGGTCGGGGTCGAGTTTGCTCGCGGCGAGTTCGGCGAGGCCGGCGGGGGTCGTCACGAGGTCGTAATGTGCGAGATACATGAAGGGGCAGATCAGCGTCGTCTTCATGCCGAAGCTGGGGCCTTTCGGGAGGTTCAGGCGGTCGTAGAAATTTTCCAGGGCGCCGAGTTTCTTCAGCGTAAACGTGATCATGCCGCCGGTGGCGTCGGCGCCGCGGGCGAGGCGGTCGTAGTTGGCGCGGGAGGCGGAGGTGTGGGCCCAGTAGACTTCGCCGATGGCGGGGTGGCTTTGGAGGAAGGCAACGACGCGGGCGGTGCTGGCGTGGATGCGGGTGAGGACGGCGGCGGTGTCGGCGATTTGCGCGGCGAGGCGGGCGAGGTCGCGAGGGTAGACGGGCTCGACGGCGGTGGTGATGCGGCGGCGGAGTTCGGCGGCGTCGGGCGCGGTGGGGTTGATCGCGGCGACGCCGGCGGTCAGGTCGCCGTCGCTGCCGGTGTATTTGGTGAGACTGGAGACGACGACGTCGGCGTGGGGGAGGACGTCGAGGTTGAAGACGGACGAGATGGAGGGGTCGACGAGGAGGAGGGCGCCGTGGCGGCGGCAGAGCGCGGCGAGGGCAGGGAGGTCGGGCGTCTGGATGAGGGGGTTGGTGGGGACTTCGGCGACGAGGCCGGCGATGCGCGAGCCGTGGGCGAGGAAGATGCGCTCGATCGCGGCGAGATCGAAGACGTCGCGGAGGTAGACGTAATCGATGGGCGCGGCGGTGAATTTTTTGAGGATCGCGATGGTGTCGAGGTAGAGCCAACCGAGTTGGAGCCAGACGGTGCGGCCGCGGGCGGCTTGGAGATCGGCGGCGGCGCGGAAGGCGGCCCAGATGGCGTTCATGCCGCTGGGGGCGAGGATCAGATCGGCGTCGGTGGCAAGCGGGAGCGCGTGGCGGAGATGGCGGCGGACTTCGGCGGCGGCGTCTCCGGCGAAGGATTTCTCGGCGTAGGGCGCGGCGAGGAGGCCGAGACGGAGGAGGTGGTCCTCGGCTTCGCGGGAGGAGAGGAAGCCGCCGATGTTTTGGAGAAACGTTTTCGCGAGGCTGGCGAGCGTGGTATCGGCAGCGGGGTGCGAGACGCCGTGGGCGGAGCCGGCGGTGAAGCGTTGCGCGGCGGGCGCGGCGAGGTGGGCGAGGAGGGCGTCGGCCATCGCAGCGGACGAGGTGAGCCAGAGGGTGCGGCCGGCGAGGGCGGGCGCGGTGGCGACTAAGTGCGCGGCGAGTTGCTTGGCGAAGGGGTGGACGACGAAGCGCGGGTAACCGACGGTGAGGTGGCGGACGACCTCGGGATTTTTTTCCTCGTAGCCGCGCACGGAGTGCATGGTGGGCAGGGAGCACGAGACGGCGTGCGCACTGGGCGGAATGGCCTGACCGAGCGGGAGAGGAGTGAAGGCGGACATGCGGAAAAGTGGAGGGCTGAGAGTGGAGAACCAAAAGCAGGAGACGCAAGGCGCGGGGTGGGCGCAATGAGCCGGTGTGTCACCTCCTGGTGGGTGAGGGGTAAAGTTGTTGCGACCTCGCGTCGCAACATTCCCGCCCCCGCCACCACCGGCTTCACCTCGCCTCACCTGCCTCGCTACGCCTCACCGTCCGCCTCGTCCTTCACCCCTTTCCTCGTCCCTTTCCGCCCCACCCAGCTTCCTCCCGAACCGCCGTCCGTCTCCCAACGAAAAAAGAGCGGGGTCTCGCGACCCCACTCTTTGCTTCACCATCACTTCGCTGCCGTCCTGCTTGCGCCGATCACGCCGCGGCGGCCACCACCGCCGCCGGCGTGGTGCTCGCAGACGCCGTGGTCGCGGTTGCCGTCGTAGTCGACGCGGCCGACGCGGTGCCGTCCACCTCGTCCTCACCCGGTCCGCCCCCGGTGGTGATCGCTTTGCACGCCGAGCGATATTGCAGCCAGAACTCCCGGTGGGTCTCCTCACAGGGAGCGACGAGAGGCTCGATCTGCTTCTTCAAAATCTCATCCAGGGTGCGAATCGCCTCGGTGAGTTGCGTCGTGGCCGTCGCCTTGTCGACGATGGTCGTCCGCGGCACCGTGACCAACTCGCGCGCCACGTCGATCTTGGTTTGTAGGTCAGCCAGCGTCGCGGCGGTCACGCCGGATTCGACGATGGTCGCCAGCACCTCCGCGATCGCGTCATGCACGCGCTGGCAGCTGCGCACGCGCTCGATGAGGCGCGCCCGATCAAGGTCACTGCCCTTCAGGTGCACGTTGAGCGCGAGCGACTCCCGTTTGGTCCGGACGGCCAGCGAGTAAACCTGCCCGGCAATCGTGAGCGTGGCGTTCTTCATCGCGGCAAACGCGAGGTCGCGATCGCGGTAGATCACTTCGAGCGGTTGGGCTTGGCGCTCGGCCAAGGTCTCGACGAAGTCGAGTTGGGTGACAAACGCAGCCAGCGCTTCCGGGAGACCGGTAATGCTGCTCGTTTCCGTGCGGGTGGAAAACAGCGCCACGAGGGCACTGGACCTGGCTACCTTGCGGTATTGGAGGGCTTTCATGGTATATCTAGTTTCACTAACTTTGTTTTACGAGTTCCTGCCCGTCATGGGCGGGAAAGGGATGGGCGGCCCCGGAGGCCGCGGTGGAGGCTTCGACGACTGCTCGGTCCCGCGCGGCCGGCGGTGCGCTCGGCGTGGAGTCGGACTCGAAGGAATGATGTAGTGCGCGGGGCATATACACATGGGAGTGGCGAAAGGCGTCGCCGCCGTTTTTTCTGCACTTTTTTTCACAACTTTCGCATCTCGCTCATTCACGCAGATCTGCGTGATTCGCCGGGCGCACTTGTTTCGCCGTCCCCCGCGACCAAATGGTTTGGACATCAAAAAACGTCCCGGCCAGCGTCGTGCCACCATGTCAGCCGACCCCGCGGCGCTCGACCACGTGTTCACGGCCCAAGGCGGCTTCACCCTCGCCTACAAACGGCTCGTCGTGCTCGCACGGTCGATGTTGGACACCTACGGCGGTGATAGTGCCGCCCGCGTGGTGCTCCGCCAGTTAGACGCCGAGGAAGTCGTCAACGCCGCTTTTGAGCGTGTCTTTACCGAAGCTGCCGAAATCGGCGCCGACACTTACTTCGCGCTTCGCCGCCACATTCGCAATCACGTCTACACTCTCGCGCAGTCGACCAAGCAGGCGCGCACCGTGCGCGTCGATGAGAGCGAAAAATCCACTGCTTTGTATAATCAGCAGACGGACCCAACCGAGACCAGCGCGGTGGATCGCGTGCTCATCGCGGATGATTTCGAGTTTTGCGTGAAAGTCATGGCGCGCCTCGAACGCGAGGGTCGCGATGATCCGGAAGTCGGACTCATCTGCCGCGCCATCGTAGCCGGGCAGCGGGCCCCCGCGGATATTTGCCGCCACGCCCAGCTCGCCCCGCCCGCCTTCGACGCCGGCATGAAACGCCTCAAACGCAAATTCCTCCACCTCGTGCGCACGGTCGAAGCCGATGTCACCGCTTCGCCCGCACGCTCCGGACCCGCCGCTTCACGCCCCAGCCGCACCTCTGCCTCCGCCCGCCCCGCCCAAAGAAGCTCACCATGAAATCGGACCCTCGCCACGTTGTATTCATTCACCTGCACGCCAGCACCGTGCCCACCCCGGCGGCGATCGACGCCCTGTCGGCCGCCGAACTCGATGCCACTCTCACCGCGCAGGGCTTCGATCTCCCCGCTCTCGATCATCGTATCGCGGCGCGCGGCACCGCCCTCGCCCAACAGCTCGCCGCCCGGCCCTGCCCTGGCCAGCGAGGCCGACGGCGTTGAACCGAGGATAGATGTCGTAGCCGTAGGTTATGTCCTGCTCTGAGCTGAGGTTGCGAGGATGCCCGGTTGGTAGCCGATAGCGCGCGCCTAGGCGTCGTAGGGGTGTCGAGGACGCACGTGAGAATGCGGCCCGATAAAAAACGCCGTCCCGCGTCTCCTTCGTTTTCACCGGCGGCACCCAGCGCGCAAACATCGGATACCGCACACCATTTTGCCGGGCGAACTCCGTGTGCGTCACCCCGCTGAGCTTCCGCGCCCCATCCCGTTTCTCTCGCCGCACCGCCGGCGTAGTCCGGCGTCCCGCGCGCTAATAGGTAGTGAGAGGTTGAAGGGAAACAGCGACGCGTTCGGCCTGGCAGTTTGTCAAAGCGGTCAAGCGCTGACCCCTGCGGCTTGCGCTGACCGCCGGTCTTGCTAGCGCCGCCGGTGGGGGCTGCTTGGCACCGGCCGGTCCCGCGCTGAGCGGTGCCGCCAGCCCGACCGCCGATCGCTTGGCCGCTTGAAAGAACCATCGCAGCGGGAGCCGC
>CANGHW010000057.1 GCA_947453695.1 Opitutia bacterium | reverse complement strand
GCAGAGCCGCAGATGAAGATTTTGCGCGGGCGGCACCCGATGAAACTGTAGCGGGCGAGATTCTCTCCGCCTTCGACGGATTCGAAGAGATAGGACGGGCCGGCCTCCTTGAGCTTGGCGTAGGCGGAGACGGGCGTTTCGAAGTCAGCCATCAGGTCCGTGTATACGGGAATGACGTTGCCTTGGGCGGCGAGGCTGACGAACGCGTCTTTGGCCGGATGGATGTTCATGCGATGAACTGCCGATTTGGCCGGAGGCCGGGAGGCGCGGCAAGGCGGAAGACGCTTCGGTGGAGCACAGCCTCCCCGCCGGCGAAGGGTTAACTGCTGCGGTGCTCCCGCCCGAGCAGCCTGTCCATTACGCGGAGCAGGTCAGCCCGCGGCGATCAGTTCCCCGAGGCCGGTGGCCACGGATACGGTTGCGCGAAAGCCCAGGGCTCGCTCCGCCTCCTCCGGCGCGCCGAGGGAATGCACGATATCGCCGGTGCGGGGAGCCGCCAGGACGACCGCTGGTGCCGCAGGGTAGTGGCGGGCAAAGACGCCCACGACCTCAAGCAGGGAGGTGGATCGCCCCGTGCAGATATTGGCGACCCCCGAGGGGATGTCCGGGCGGGTGGCCGCGAGGACATTGGCGCGGGCGACGTCGTGCACCGAGATGAAGTCGCGCGTTTGCTGGCCATCGCCAAAAATGGTCACGCCCTTGCCCTCACGATAGCGGCGATCGAAGATCGAGATGACCCCGGAGTAGGGCGAGGCGGGGTCCTGGCGAGGGCCGAAGACGTTGAAATATCGCTGGCAACGGACGGTGATCCCAAAGGCCGCGCCATGGCCGAGGAAAATAGCCTCGGAGGCCAGCTTGGCCGCACCGTAGGGACTGATGGGTTTCTTCTCGGACGACTCGCGAATGGGCAAGTCCGTGGCGTCGCCATAGATCGCCGCCGACGAAGCGAAGACGAGGCGGCGCACTCCATTTAGTCGGGCGGCTTCCGCCACGAGGTGCGTGGTGTGGATATTCAGCGAGTAGTTGAGGTCGGGATTCGTCATGCTCTCCTGCACGCTGACCAGCGCTGCGAGGTGGATGATGGCGTCCGGCTTGGTCGCGCCCACCAGGGCGGCGAGGGCACCCGGTGCCGCTACGTCCTGCTCGTGCAAACTGCATCGGGCGGAGGTGAGGGCGGCAGCGAGATTGGCGCGTCGGCCGGTGCGGAAATTATCCACGCCGGTCACAGTATGACCGGCAGCGAGGAGTTGATCGACCGTGTGGCTACCGATGAAGCCGGCGGCGCCGGTGACGAGGACGTGGGCCATGCGCGCAGACTTTCTCAAAAAGTGCTGGCGTCAACCCCATGGCAGGCAAAGGTAAAGAGATCAGTTCGGTCTCCTCAAAACCTCTCTTTATATGACAACCCAAAAACGAGTCCTCGCAGTCATCATGGGTGGCGGTCGCGGCACGCGCCTTTCTCCTCTCACCCTGGAGCGTTGCAAACCCGCTGTGCCTCTCGCCGGCAAATACCGACTCGTCGATATTCCGATCAGCAACTGCATCAATTCGGATATCAACCGCATCTTCATTCTCTCGCAGTTCCAGACCGCGTCACTGCACCGTCACGTGCAGAATACTTACCACTTCGATCCGTTTGGTGGCGGCTTCGTGGATATCCTCTCGGCGGAGCAGACCGAGAAGAGCGCGGACTGGTATCAGGGCACGGCTGATGCGGTGCGCCGCAATCTCGTGCACTTCCGCTCCTTCCCGCACGACCTCGTGCTCATCCTTTCCGGCGACCAGCTCTACCGGATGGATTACCGCAAGATCGTCGAGGAGCACATCGCCAACAAAGCCGACGTCACGATCGCGGCCATCCCGTTCCCCGTGTCGAAGGTCTCCGGCCTCGGCCTCATGCAGGTCAAGGATGACCACTCGATCGAGCGCTTCGTCGAGAAGCCGAAGGATCCGGCGGTGATCAACAGTCTCATCCTCAGCCCGAAGCTGGAGTCCGAGCTCACCACACCGTCCGCCGAAAAGCGCTGCCTGGCATCGATGGGTATCTACGTCTTCAACCGCTCGGTTCTCGCGGAGGCGCTGGAGGGCAGTCAGACCGATTTCGGCAAGGAGATCATTCCGGGCCTGCTCGGCAAAAAGAAGCTCTTCGCCCATATCTTCGAGGGCTATTGGGAGGACATCGGCACCGTGCGGGCGTTTTTCGACGCCAATCTCGCGCTTGCGCAGCCGCTTCCACCGTTCGATTTCTTCGATGCCAGCGAGCCGATCTACACGCAGGACCGCTACCTGCCCGCGGCCAAGTTGAACAAGTGCGCGATCGATCACGTCGTCATCGGCGATGGCTCGATCATCACCGACTCGTCGCTCCACCATTGCGTGCTCGGCGTGCGGAGCTTCATCGGCGAGGGCTCGTTTTTGGAGGACGCCGTCGTCATGGGCGCCGACTATTACGAGACGCCGACCCAGTTGAAGGAAAACGCCGGCAAGGGGCGTCCGCGCATGGGCATCGGTGCGCGTTGCCGGATCAAGGGCGCCATCGTCGACAAGAACGCGCGCATCGGTGACGACTGCGTGCTCGTGGCCGATGGCAAACCCGATGGTTCCTACGTCGGCGGCGCCGTAATTATCCGTGATGGCGTGCTCGTCGTGCCGAAGGGCGCCGTGCTCCCGGCCGGCACCGTGGTTTAAGCGGGCGAAGTCCCGGACGGTGGGGCAGGGCGGCGCAAAATCAGCGCCAGCCCTGCTGCGATCATGAAGATGGAATAGAAGGAGCCCCGGCTTATCCCGAAAATCAGGGACGCATCGGGCTCGCGGAACATTTCGCCGACCATGCGCAGCAGCGCATACGCGACGAGAAACTCGCCGCTCAGGCGGCCGGGATTGCTCCGCGTCACGTCGCTGCGCCAGAAGCGCCACTGCATCAGGGCAAACAGCACCACGCCTTCGAGCGCAGCCTCGTAGAGCTGCGACGGGTGGCGTGCGGGGATCAGGTGAAGTTTGGTGCCGGGATCGGCACTGTGCGGAAAGATCACGGCCCAGGCGACGTCGGTGGTGCGACCCCAGAGCTCGCCGTTGATGAAGTTGGCGATGCGGCCGAAGAGTAGACCAAGCGGCGCGGTGGAGACGATCAGGTCGCCCAGCACGAAAAACGAAACCTGGTGACGACGGGCAAACAAGAGCAGGGCGGCCACTACGCCGACGAATCCGCCGTGGCTGGCCATACCGCCCTCCCAGACGCGAAACAGGGCCAACGGGTCACGGGTGACGGTGTCGAGTTGGTAGAGCAGAAAGTAGCCAAGGCGCCCCCCCAGCATGACGCCGAAGAAAATGTAGGTGATCAGATCACCGATCACTTCACCGCCGAGAGGCGAGCGGCCTTTGCGGAAATAGATGTGCAGCAGCCAGACGGTGGCGGCGAAGCCGAGCAGGTAGGCGAGACCGTAGTAGCGGATTCCGAAGTTGTCGGAAAACTTGATGAGGAACGGACTGAGATCGTGCACCCAGTGGGTCGTCGGCATGACGGCAGTTTATGCGCCGGGCGCGGGTGGCGAATACATTCTGTCGGTGAAATGGCGGACGGAAAAGAACCTTGCCGCTTCTACGCGTGCCCCGCGTAGTCGACTCTCATGAGCGAACTCCAACGCACCCCTTTGCGCGATTTTCACGCGGCCCACGGCGCCCGCCTCGTTGATTTCGCCGGCTGGGAGATGCCCGTGCAATACCGCAGCATTCTAGAGGAGCACAAAGCCGTGCGCCGGTCCGCGGGGTTGTTTGATGTCAGTCACATGGGCGAGGTTGATGTGCGGGGGCCCGAGGCGGAGAAGTTCCTCAATCACCTCGTGACCAATGATGTCACCAAGCTCTTTCCCGGTCGCGTGCTCTACTCGCCGATGTGCTACCCGACCGGTGGCGTGGTGGACGACCTGCTCGTCTACATGCGCGGCGCCGACGATTACTTCCTCTGCATCAATGCAGGCAATATCGCCAAGGATCTGGCGTGGATTCGCGAGCAGGCGGCGAAGTTTGCCGTGACGATCACCGATCGGTGCAACGATTACGCCCTGCTCGCCGTGCAGGGACCGCGGGCCGCCGAGATCGTCCAGTCGCTGACCGGGGCGAAGCTCGGCCTGGTGAAGTATTATCACTTTACCGAAGGCACAGTCGCCGGCGTGCACTGCCTGATCAGTCGCACGGGCTACACGGGCGAAGACGGGTTTGAGCTCTACCATGCGGCCGGCGATGCCGTCGCTCTCGCTGAGGCGATACTGGCGGCGGGCGTGCCGCGCGGCCTCGAACTCGCCGGGCTCGGAGCGCGAGATAGTTTGCGGCTCGAGGCCGGTTATCCGCTCTACGGCCACGAGATCACGCAGGACATCTCTCCGCTTACTGCGGGTCTCGGGTGGACGGTGAAGCTCGATAAAGGCGCCGACTTTATCGGCCGCGCGGCCTTGGTGGCTGAAAAGCAGAACGGTGCCGCCCACAAGGTGGTGTTCTTCAAGACCGGGGATCGCCGCATCGTGCGGGCCGATCATCCCGTGCTCGGACCGGACGGCGCCACCGTCGGGCGCGTGCTCTCCGGCACGCTTTCGCCGCTACTCAACGAAGCCATCGGCTCCGCGCTCGTGACCACTGCGGCGGCGGCGCAACCGCTGCAGGTTGATATCCGCGGCACGAAACTGAATTTGCATCTGGTCAAACCCCCGTTCGTCGCATTGAAAAAAGCATCATGAGCAACGTCCCCGAATCCCTGCGCTACGCCAAGTCCCACGAGTGGTTGAAGCTGGAGAGCGACGGCACCGCGACCGTGGGCATCACCGACTACGCCCAAAGCTCGCTCGGCGACATCACCTACGTGCAGTTGCCCAAGGTCGGGGCCGTGTTCAAAGCCGGTGACACGTTTGGCGTGGTGGAGTCCGTCAAGGCCGCGAGTGATCTCTATGCTCCGGTCGCCTGCACGATCACCGCGATCAATTCCGCGCTGGATAGCGCCCCGGAAACGCTCAACACCGCGCCTTACGACGGCGCCTGGATGCTCAAGGTGATGGTGACCAATCCGGCGGATGCGGCGGCCCTGCTCGATGCAGCGGCCTACCAGAAGTTGATTGGTTGATGGCCGGGCGCGGGTCGCCCACTTGCCTTTTGTCCGGCGCAACGAAAGTTAGCTCGTTCCGTCTCGCCGTTCGTTCAACCCTCCCTCGCGGGTAGCCCCGCGGCCGCGGGCGGATCATTCCCTTCTTTCATGGTTACCTCCCGCTCTCTCCTTTTGGTTTTAGCCGCGCTGCTGACGCTGGTCGGTTGTGCGAAGAAAAATGCTCCGGCCGCCGGTGGCGCCCGTGCCGGTGCCACGGCGCAGGTCCAGCCGGTGGAGGTGACCACGGTCGTGCGGCGAGACCTGGTCGAGATGCAGAATGTGATCGGGTCCCTCGCGGCCAACGAGAGCGCGAGCATCCGACCCGAGATCAGTGGATTGATCCGCGAGATTCGCTTCAGCGAGGGCCAGCGGGTGAAGAAGGGCGATCTGTTGGTGAAGCTCGACGATTCCGAGCTGCGCGCCCAGCTCGCGCAGAGCGAGGCCCGCCATGAGCTCGCCCACCTCAATCTCGCCCGCGCCGAGAATCTCCGGCAGACGCAGTCCAACACCCAGGCCGACGTCGACCGCTCCCGGAGCGAGTTTGCCGCGGCCGTGGCGGATTTGGATTTGCTCAAGGTGCGCCTCGCCCGCACCGAGATTCGCGCCCCGTTCGACGGTGCGGCAGAGTCCCGCGCGCTTTCGCCCGGGGACTACGTTAATCCCCTGTCCGTGCTGACCATCCTCGCCGACCTGTCGCGGATGAAGATCGAGTTTCAGGTGCCGGAGCGCTTCCTCGGCAAAGTGGGCGTCGGCTCCAAGTTTGTCGTGCTCTCGCGCAACGACGACAGCGCCGCCCGGGCCACCGAGCGCGTCGAGGGCGAGGTCTACTTCGTCTCGTCGACGATCGATCGCGCGACGCGCTCCAGCCAAGTGAAGGGCTATCTCGCCAAGGTCCCCGAGCGCCTCCGGCCCGGCATGTTTGCCAACGTCGAGCTGGTGCTCTCGGTGAAAAAGGATGCGCTAACGGTCACCGAGGGGGCAATTCTGACCACGCCGCGGGGCGCCCAGATTATCGCCGTGCGGGACCAGGGCGCCGACAAGGTGGCGGATTTCGTCTCGGTCAAACTCGGGCTGCGCTCGCGGGGACTGGTCGAGATCGAGCCCATTGCGCCGGCCAAGCTGGACGACAACCAGAGCGTCGTCGCGTCGGGCGTGGGCGCGTTGATTCTGTTTCCCGGGGCGAAGCTCGAGCCACGGCCGCAAAAAGAACAGTTCCGCGTCGGCGGTGGCAACTGATCCCGCGCCATGGTTCTCTCCGATCTTTCCATCAAGCGGCCGGTCATCTGCCTCGTCGCGTCGATTCTTATCCTCCTGATCGGCCTGCTGGCCTTTCGCAAACTGCCGGTCCGCGAATATCCCAGCACCGACTCGCCGATCATCTCCGTTGAGACGAGCTACCCCGGCGCTTCGGCCGAGGTGGTGGAGTCCAAGATCACCGAGCCGCTGGAGAAGGAGATCTCCTCCATTGATGGCATCCGGGTCTTGCGGTCGTCCTCGGCCGAGCAGCGCTCGAATATTACCGTCGAGTTCAACCTCGACCGCGACGTGAGCGATGCGGCCAACGACGTGCGCGATCGCGTCGGCCGCGCCCGCGGCCGGTTGCCGATCGAGGTGCAGGAGCCGCAGGTCAACAAGACCGATTCCGATGCGAATCCGATTTTGAGCCTCTCGTTTACCTCTGAGCGCTACACGCGGCTCGAGCTCTATGATTTCGCCGAGCGCTACGCGCTCCAGCGTGTGCAGACCGTGCCGGGCGTTGGCACCGTGCAGATTCGCGGGCCCCGCTACGCCATGCGTCTCTGGGTCAATACCGACCGGCTCGCCGCCTATGGGCTGACGAGTGCCGATGTTGAGCGGTCGCTCCGCCAGCAGAATGTCGAGATCCCCGGCGGTCGCATCGAGTCGAGTGCGCGGGAGTTCACCGTGCGAGTGCAGGGCAATATGGCGGAGGTGTCCGACTTCGAAAACCTCGTCCTCGCGACCCGCGGGGACTATCAAGTGCGCTTTGCCGATGTCGGCCGCGTCGAGCTCGGGGCCAACGATTACCGCAATGTCTCCTACTTCAAGGGGCTGCCCTCGGTGAGCATGACGATCCAGCGCCAGGCCCAGGCCAATCTCCTTGAGCTGGCCGACCGCATTAAGGCGATGATCCCGCTCATTCGCTCCGAGCTCCCGCCCGGCGTGAATCTCAACATCAGCTTCGATACCAGCACCTTCGTCGACCGCTCCGTGCGCGAGGTCTACGCCACCTTGTGGGAGGCGTCGCTGCTCGTCGTGTTGATGATCTTCATCTTTCTGCGCGACTGGCGGGCGACGTTTATTCCGCTGCTGGCCATCCCGGTTTCGCTGATCGGCACCTTTGCGGTCATGAGTGCGCTCGGCTTCACCCTCAACGTGCTCACGCTCCTCGCGCTCGTGCTCGCGGTCGGCCTCGTGGTCGATGACGCGATCGTCGTGCTCGAAAATATCTACCGCCGGATTGAGTTGGGCGAGGCGCCGTTGCACGCGGCGATCTTCGGCTCCCGGCAGGTGGCCTTCGCCGTGATCGCGACCACGCTCACGCTCGTCGCGGTGTTTGTCCCGGTGGCGTTTCAATCAGGTCAGACCGGCCGGCTCTTCTATGAGTTCGGCATTACGCTGGCCGTCGCGGTGCTGGTGTCAGCCTTTGTGGCGCTCACGCTCACGCCGATGCTGTGCTCGCGCATGCTTACCCGCACGGTGGATGCCCACGGGCACCAGAAGCACAGCTGGCTCTACGAAAAGACGGAGCCGTTCTTCCAATGGATCAATCGCGTGTATGCCTCGGCGCTGCGCTGGACGCTCTCGTGGCATGCCCTCGTGCTCGTGGCCTCGCTGGCGTTTACCGCGGGTGGGCTTTGGCTCTACACGCAATTGCAGCGCGAGCTTACGCCCACGGAGGACCGCGGTATTCTCAACGGCACCTTCGTCGCCCCGGTGGGCTCGTCGTTTGACTACAACGTCGCCTACCTCCGCGAGATGGAGGAGATGATTTTGGCCGTGCCGGAGGTGGACCGCACCTTTGTGCGCAACGGTGAGGGACGCGGCTTCCTCTTTGTTACGCTCAAGCCGTGGGAGGAGCGCACCCGGAAGACGCAGGACATTATAGCCGAGCTGCGGACGAAGATGCAGAAGACCATCACGGGCGGGCAGGCCTTTCCCTCGCCGGTGCGCCCCTTCGGTTCGCGCGGCGGCAGCTCGGGCATGAGCATGGTTTTGCAGGGTAGCGATTTTCGGCAGCTCCAACTCCTGGGCGGCCAGATGCTGGAGGAGATGCGCAAGAGCGGGCTCTTCTTCCAGCCCCGGCTCGATCCTTCGCCGGCCAAACCGCAGCTCGAGGTGAAGATCGATCGCGATCGTGCGGCTGATTTGCGCGTGCCGGTGTCCGATGTCGCCTCGACGCTGGAGTCGCTCTTCGGCGGGCGGCGCGTGACGCAGTTTCAGCGGGGCAATCAGCAATACGATGTGCTCGTGCAGGTGGAGGACGCCGATCGGTCGACGCCATCGGACCTCAGTCGCGTCTATGTGCGCTCCCAGACCGGCGGCACGCAGGCCTTCGGTCCGTCCAACGGTAATCTGATCCAGCTCTCCAACCTCGTGAGCTACTCGGAGGGTGTCGTGCCGGAAAATTATCCGCACTTCAACCGCCTCCGCTCGGTCACCATCTCGGGCCAGCTCGCCGGCGGAAAAACGATCGGTGACGGCGTGGCATTTCTCGAGGCCAAGGCCGCGGACATCCTGCCGTCGGGCTACAGCTATTCGTGGGACGGCGAGACGCGCGACTTTGTCGAGAGCGCCAACGACACCTACCTCCTCTTCGGCCTCGCGCTCGTGTTCACGTTCTTGATTTTGGCGGCGCAGTTCGAGTCGTGGGTGCACCCGATTACGATCTTTACGGGCATCATCCTCGCGATTGCCGGTGGTCTGCTCTCGCTCTATTGCACCCGTTATTGGGGCCCGGCGATGACGGATAACATCTACTCGCGCTTCGGCCTGATCATGTTGATCGGCCTCGTGGCGAAGAACGGCATCTTGATCGTCGAGTTTGCGAACCAACTCCAGTTGGACGGCCGCAACGCCTTCGACGCGGCCTATGAGGCAGCGACGGTGCGCTTCCGGCCGATCTTGATGACGGCGATTGCCACCGTGCTCGGCGCCGTGCCGATCGCCTTCGCCCACGGCGCAGGAGCCGAGACGCGCAATCCGATGGGCATCGTCGTGGTGGGCGGTCTGAGCATCTCCACCTTCATGACGCTCTTTGTCGTGCCGATCGTCTACATCCTCGTCGATCGCGTGTGCGTGAAGCTCACCGGAAAATCGAGTGCCCACGGTCTCAAGAAGGCCCAGGAAATCGAGCGCGCGACCAGCGGTGGCGAAGCGGCGGCGGGCGCGGCGGTCGGCGCGAAATAAAGCCGAAGCAGTGGTGGGCCCCGGCGGTCGCTCGCGCCGGAGTTTCGACGTCTGGGCACGAAAAAGGGCGGACCTAGATCCGCCCGGAAGTTTGTGCCGGCTGAGTCGGGCTTAACTCGGCTTCGGCACCTGGCCGTAGTAGGCGTTGGGGCCGTGCTTACGTTTGAAATGCCGGTCGAGGAGCTCGGGCTCGATCTCCTTGAGCTTGGGCGCAAGCTGCATCGTCATGAGCGCCATGTGGGCGATGCATTCGATGGCGACGGCGGCCTCGACGGCCTTGGCCACCGTCGGACCCCAGGCGAACGGCGCGTGGCGGTTCACCAGCACACCGGGGTAGTCGAGGGGATTGAGGTCCTCGACGAGGAAGCGCTGCACGATCACGTTGCCGGTCTCCCATTCATAGCGCTCTTCGATTTCCCACTCGGTGAGCTTGCGGGTGACGGGAATATCGCCGGCGAAGTAGTCGGCGTGCGTCGTGCCGTAGATGGGGATGGAGCGGCCGGCTTGCGCGAAAGCGGTGGCGTGCGAGGAGTGGGTGTGCACCACGCCGTTGACCTGCTTGAAGCCGATGAAAATGCGGCGATGCGTCGGGGTGTCGGAGGAGGGACTGAGTTTGCCTTCGACCTTTTTCCCGTCGAGGTCGACGAGGACCATGTCGCTCGGGCGCAGGGACGCGTAGGGCACGCCGCTGGGCTTGATGGCGAAGATGCCCTTGGAACGGTCGAGCGCCGAGGCGTTGCCGAACGTGAGGTTAATGAGGCCGTGACGCGGGAGGGCGATATTGGCTTCGTAAGCTTCGCGCTTGAGGTCGGAGAGCATGGAAAGGAGTTGTCAAAAGCACGCGGTGGCGTGCGGTGCGAGGGGAAATTATGCGTATCCGGCGCGCCGGACCGGTGGGGGTAACGCACTTTCGCGCGATTCCGGGGAAGCCTGAGGCGGTGGGGCGGGTGAGGGGCGGGGTTTATCCCCGCCATACCGTGGCGGGCCTAAAGCCCGCCCCACAATGGCCAGAAAGTGCGATGCGCCCGGCCGATGGTGGTTCAGCGATGGGCGGCCGCCTTCAGCGCAAGGAGGTCTTTCATCACGCGCGAGAGGTCGCTGGATTTGTTTACGCCACCAAAGGCGTCGTGCGTCGTCCGGTAGAGCGCGTAGAGCTGGTCGTAGACCTTGCGGTGGGCCGCGATGGGGCGGTAGCTCTTGGGTTTGACCGAGGTCATCTTCTTCTGCGCGGTCGGGAAGTCTTTGTGTGCGCCCGCAAGCACGGCGGCGGAGATGGCCGAGCCCAAGGCGCAGGCCTGCGAGGAGCCGGAGACCTGCATGGTGCAGCCGGTGATATCGGCGTAGATCTGCATCAGCAGCGGGTTCTTTTCCGCGATGCCGCCGGCGCAGACGATGCGGTCCACGGGCACGCCGTATTCCTTGATGCGCTCGAGGATCGCGCGGGCACCGAAGGCCGTGGCCTCGATCAAGGCCCGGTAGATCTCGGCCTGAGTCGTGTAGAGCGTCTGGCCGAGGAGGAGACCGGTGAGGAGTTGGTCGACGAGAATCGTGCGGTTGCCGTTGTTCCAATCGAGGGCGAGCAGGCCCGACTGGCCGGGCTTCTGGCGGGCCGCGTCGGCGGTGAGTTGGGCGTGCAGGGCCCCGTCGCCGCGACAGACGACCTCGACCCACCACTTGAAAATATCGCCGACGGCCGACTGACCGGCCTCGATCCCGTAGAAGCCGGGCAAGATCGCGCCCTTCACGATGCCGCAGATGCCGGGGATATCCGGCACCGCCTTGGACGCAGCCACCACGCCGCAGTCGCAGGTCGAGGTGCCGATGACCTTGACCAACACGCCCTCGGCCACGCCGCAGCCGATGGCCCCGTAGTGCACATCCATTTCGCCGATCGCGATGGGGATGCCGGCGGGCAGACCCAGTTTCTTTGCCCATGCCGGGCTGAGCGCGCCGGCCGGGGTCGTGGCGTCGTAGGCGCGGGCATAAAGCCGATCGCGCAAGGCCGCGAGATCCGGGTGCAGCAGAGCGAGAAACTCCTTGTCCGGCAGGCCGCCCCATTCATCGGCATAGAGCGCTTTGTGTCCGGCGCAGCAGACGCCGCGGACGACCTGCGTGGGATCTTCGATGCCGGCGAGCACGGAGGGAATCCAGTCGGCAAGTTCGACCCAGGAGTGCGCGGCCGCGAAGACCTTGGGCGCGACCGTGCGGCAGTGCCAGAGCTTCGACCAAAACCACTCGGAGGAGTAAGTGTTGCCGCACTTGGCGATGAACTGCGGCCGATGCTGGGCGGCGAGCGCCGTGATCTGCGCGGCCTCGCGATGCGCGGTGTGGTCCTTCCAGAGCCAGCACTGGGCGTGCAGGTTTTTCTTCCATTTCGGATCGAGAGCGAGCGGGCGATTGCGGCCGTCGACCGGGATCGGGGATGAGCCGGTGGTGTCGACCCCGAGGCCGATCACCTTGGCCGCGTCGAAACCGCGGACCTTTTTCGCGGCAGCCAGGGCGCCGCGCACGGACTTCTCGAGGCCGAAGAGATAGTCCCCGGGATGCTGGCGCGCGAGGTGGTGGTCCTTGGGGTCGAGCAGGACCCCTTGCTGACCGCTGGGATAGTTGACGATGCAGGTGCCGAGTTCCGCGCCATCGGCGCAGCGGACCACCAGAGCGCGGACGGAGTTAGTGCCGTAGTCGATACCAAGGGTAAACATGGGGAAAAGAAGAAGGGGAGGAGCGTAAAGACGCCCCGAGCCAAGGGTTGCACCGCGCGAGGCGCAAGCCGGCGATGCGCCGATCCCGGACGGGAGGGACGGTGGGACTGTCGGGACGGTTGGGCGGTCCGGACGGTGTGGAGGGTGGACGGGTGGAGCAGGCGGGTGGAGGTGCGGTCACCCGCTGCGGAGGAGTCGGCGCGCGGTGCTGGCGTCCGGTGCGGAGGGGGAAGCGTCCGGTGCGGTTCGGGAGGCGTGCGGTGGCGGGGCGGGGACGGGTGGTGTCAGGGCGTAGACGCGCTGAACGAGGGAGCGGACGTCCGATGCAACTGGGCAGACGTCCGGTTACGTCGTGGAGACGTCCAGTAACGTCGTGCAGCCGCCCGGTTCGGTCGTGCAGACGCCCGGTGCAAGCGTGGGGACGTGCCGGACGGCTTCGCGGACGCGGCGGCAGCTCAGGGAAACGGGTCGGCAGGTCCGGCAGACGTGTCAGAGTGGTCTGGCAGACGTGCCGGCGAGAGTGGCAGACGCGACAGCAAGGATGTGCAGTTGTGTCGGCACGTTTGGCAAACATGTCGGCAGGAGTGGCAGACGTGCCGGCACTTTGGGCAGACGTGTCGGCCGGTCCGGCAGACTTGCCGGTCGGTTCCGCACACGCGTCGGCAGAGTCCGCACATGCGTCTGACAGTCTGCGCAGACAGGCCGGCACATGGCGCAAACGCGTCGGCGAGCCGTGCGATTGGGTCGGCGTTCGAGGGTAAGCAGCAGAAAAGGAGCAATTAACACGAATTCGGGCGGTTGGGCGCGTGGTCCAGTCTTTCGCGCGTAGGCAAGTGGGACGTCTGGGTCGCCAGCGAGTGGGAAGAGAGGCGAAACCGCCTATGCGTGGCCCCTAACGAAGAACTCGCACTTCAGGATTCTTCGCTACCTTCAAATGCCGCGACCGCTTCACTTCTGTCGAACTGCAACCCTGAAGCTAATCTCTTTCTTCATCAGTAGTTCAGCCAATCTTTGTCGGTTCGGATTTTCGAAAGTAGGACCATCTCCAAATGGTCCGCGACTTCCTTCGGATCGAGCATCGGTGCGGTGGACTCGATCGTCCAATAGAGCACTTCTTTCTTCTTCGCATGCCACATGGTCTCTTCGCCCTCTGGCTTGAGGATGAAAGGCTGACGACCCCATAACTCGAGGACAGAAGAATTCAGCGCATAAGCCAGTCGGCGGACGACCGCCCAACCAAGAGGACTGTCGCACCTGATCGCGAACCGCGCATTCCAAAAGCGAAAATCAGTCCCGCTCCACGAATAATCTTCGACCAGCGGAACGCGCCTCAACGCAGCGCCGAGCTGCTCGCAACCTGCGCGAATCACACCTTCCGGAAATCGATCAGCTTGGGCGGTCATGGAATGCTTTGCCGAGAAACTATAACTGCGTGAACGACGCAGCGGAAAAAGAGGGTGCTTGTCCGCGGGAGTGCGGGTTACGCCGGCGGGAGCCGGAGCCTATCCGGAGGGGTGTGGCTGGACCGCGAACAGGAACCGAAACAACCAGAAACGGAGACAAGCGCATAAAAACGACGACTAAATAGGTGGGCCTCGATGTCCACCAAGAAGGACCGTTATTGGCGTGGCCGAGCGCGACGGAGTGCGGTGCGGCGAAGGTAGGACTCAGGCGGAATGGGCGAAAAGGGCTCCTGACGCGGGGACATTGTGGTGGCGGCGGTCGGCGGAGCGGAAAGACTGCGTATGGGGGCGACGCGGATGGCGGCCGGGCGGACCGCTTCCACGTTGATGGGCTGCGGCTAAAGCGCCCGGGGGGGCGGGCTGGGAATGGTGGAGAGAAGTTCGGGACAACGCATGGCTGGCGTAAAGCCTGCCCCACGGGGCCTGACGAGGCATGGCGGGCGTAAAGCCCGCCCCACAAGTTTAGCAGGATGAGCGCCCTCCGCCGCGTATATCCGCCAGCACGTGGCGCGACAGGAGGACTTCGGTGTCGGTCTGGGCTCGGGGTGGGCTCGCCGATGGATTGCTGACGGCCGAGCGGGAGCTCGGCGCGACCGAGGGCGACCTACGTGAGGCCGGGGTAGACCTTGCCTTCGTTTTGGTCGATGCGCTCGGGGCGGCCTTGGTGCGAGTAGATGAGCTTCGTGTGGTCGACGCCGAGGAGGTGCAGAATTGTGGCGTGGAGGTCGTGCACGTGGAGTTTGTCTTTCACGGCGTAGAGGCCGAGGTCATCGGTGGCGCCGATGGTCTGGCCGCCGCGCACGCCGCCGCCGGCCATCCACATCGTAAAGCCCGTGGGGTTGTGATCGCGGCCACCGTTTTGCTCACTCACCGGGGTGCGGCCGAATTCGCCGCCCCAGATGACGAGCGTCTCGTCGAGCAGGCCGCGGGCTTTGAGGTCGGAGAGGAGGGCGCCGATGGGTTGGTCGACGGAACGGCAGAGTTTGCCGTGATTCTCCTCGAGTTGGGTGTGGCTGTCCCACCCGCTGCCAGCGCCGCTGTAGAGTTGCACAAAACGCACGCCGTGTTCGACAAGGCGGCGGGCGAGGAGGCAATTGCGCCCGAAGACGGCGGTCTCTTTTTGGTCGAGGCCGTAGAGGGTCTTGGTCGCCGCGGTTTCCTTACTGAGGTCGACGGTGCCGGGGGCCTCGGCCTGCATCTGGTAGGCGAGCTCGTAGCTGCGGATGCGGGCTTCCAGTTCGGTGTTGTCGGGGCGCGTGGCGGCGTGGCGGCGGTTGAGCTCGGCGAGGAGGTCGAGTTTCGAGCGCTGGCGGGCAGCGTCGACGGCCTTGGGGGTGTCGAGATTGCGGATGGGCGAGCCGTTGGGGCTGAACTCCACGCCCTGGTGCACGGCGGGCATGAAGCCGGTGCCCCAGTTGCGGGTGCCGTTGATGACTTCCTTCTCGCTGTCCTTGATGACGACGAAGCCGGGGAGGTTTTGATTGATCGTGCCGAGGCCGTAATCGACCCAGGCGCCGAGCGACGGGCGGCCGCCGAAGATGGAGCCGGTGTTCATCTGGCAGACGCCGCCGGCGTGGTTGATGCCGTCGGAGACGCAGGAGTTGATGACCGCGAGATCGTCGGCGTGCTGCGCGACATGCGGGAACCAATCGGAGATCCAGAGGCCGCTCTGACCATGGCGTTTCCACTCGCGTTTGCTGCCCATGATCGGGGTATTGGACTCGCCCATGGCGAGGACCGGGAGCTTGAAACTGGGCGGGAGCTTCTGGCCGGCGAGTTCGTTGAGGAGGGGCTTGCGGTCGAAGGTATCGAGGTGGCTCGGGCCGCCCTCCATGAAGAGGAAGATGACGTTCTTGGCCTTGCCGACGCGGTTTGCGATTAGCGCGGCGGAGCGGGTGAAGGAGCCGGAGGCCCCGAGCAGCGGCTGCCGCAGGAGGGCGGCCAGGGCGACGGCGCCGAAGCCGCAGCCGGCGGTGCGGAGGAAGTCGCGGCGCGAGGTGGGGAGGTCGAAATTATGGCAGGCCATGCGATGAAGACGGCAGGGGTAAACCCTGCCCCACAGGGTTAGTGTAGGTAGAGAAATTCGTTGGAGTTGAGCAGCACGTGGGCGAGGTCGCCCATGGCGCGCACGAAGGGATCGGCGCTCTCGGCGGTGCTCACACCGGCCTGCCACTCGAAGCCGGCCGGGAGCGGGCGGCGGGCATCCCAGGCGAGGGCGCCGGTGGCGGGCCAGCGGGACGGATCGGCGGAGAGCATGTCGTCGGCGAGGAGGCCGGGGGCGACGCGGAGGGCCTCGATCTGGCCGTCGAATTGATTGGGCGTGCGTCGGGCGAGACCGCCGATCGCGGGCAGGGAAGTGCCGAGGCCGAACTTGCCGACGATGGCGTGCTTCGTGGTGGCAGTGCGCGGTGGAGTCTCGGGCTGGGTAAGATCGCGAACCTGAAACGCGACCTGGCCATCGGTGCACGAGATGCGGGCGACGAGGTGGTAGCGGGTGCCGGGCGTGAGCTGGAGACCCGAGGGCACGACCTCGTAAGTGGTGTTCATGTTTTCATCCTCGCCGACGAGCTGCATGATCACGTTGAACGGTTTGTGGGCGGACTTCTTGCCCGTGACGCCGAGGGCCCAGCCGTGATTGTCGGGCGCGCTCTTGTCGCCGCTCCACCGCGAGGCGATCACGCGGACCGAGGCGCCGGCATCGACACTGTCGACCGTGAGGATGGACTCGATCGTGAAATCGTCGCCCTCGCGCGGCGCGTTGCGCACGAGGAGGCGCTCGTGGGGGGTGTTCTCGTGGAAGCGCCCGAGGTCGGAGGTCGCGGCGGAGCGGGCGGGGGTGAGCGAGAGGTCGGGCTTGTCGGCCGCGGCGCGACCCGGGCCGGCGACGCGTTGATCGATGTAGTCGGTCGCGAGGATTTTCTCGTCGGGCGTGGGCGGGCGGCCGAGCGTGGCCTGCCACACGGTGTCGACGGAGGTCGCGGTGGAACCGAGCTTGCGGGCGCGAGCGAGAGGCCAATCGCCGTTCATGAAGAGCAGCGCCTGCAACGGCGTCGACGTGATCGACCGGTCGGCGATACTGGAGAAACCGGGCGGGGCATCCAGGCTGCGGAGGAATTCGTTGGGGTTGTTGCGGCGCTTGATGGTGTAGATCGAGCGGCGGGGCGAAGTATTGGCCTCGACGGAGGCGCCGCCGACGGTGAGGTCGAGTTCGCCGGTGGCGGCGAGCATGGCATCGCGGGCCTGCTCGGCATCGAGGCGGCGCGGGGTGAATCGCCAGAGGTATTTATTGGCAGGATCGACGAGAGCGGCGCGGGCCTCGACCGGGCGGCGGGCGGTCTGGCGGTAGGTGGCGGAGAGGACGATGTCGCGGTGGAGGGACTTGAGGCTCCAACCACTGGCGACGAAGCGGCGCGCGAGCCAGTCGAGCAACTCGGGGTGCGTGGGGCGATCGCCGAGGTGGCCGAGGTCGTTGGGCGTGGCGGCGAGACCGCGGCCGAAGTGGTAGTGCCAGACCCGGTTGACGATGACGCGGGTGGCGAGCTGGTTGTCAGGGCGCGTGATCCAATTCGCGAGCGCGGTGCGCCGGCCGGTGGACTGAGCGAGGGGCTGGATTGCCGGGGCGGCGGGATCGATGAGCGTCATGAACGCGGGCGAGACCTCGCGCTCGCCGGCCTTGCGCGATTTCATCTTCGTGGCGGGCGCGGTGGTCCCTACGTCGGTGGCGACGAAGGCCTCAGGGAGCGGCGCGGGCTTGATCGCGTCGAATTTCTTCAGCGCCACCTCGAGCTCGGCGTAGCGCTTTTTCGCCTCGGGAGTCTTGAGGGCCTTCTGGGGCTCGAAGCGCTCCACTTCGTAAATGAGCTGGCGATCGGCGATGCTGGCGAGGATGTGCTCGCTGGGGGTGCGCTCGGCGGCCGGCTTGTCCATCATGGCCTGGATGTCGTCGGTGAAACGATCGTGCGCGATTTTCACGAGGCGCGTGCGGGCGGCGCCGACGAGGGACTCCATCTCGCGGCGGAGGTCAGCGGTGGCGCTCTCCCACGCGGCGAGTTTCTCGGCGTGACGGGCCTGCTCTTCGCGGGTGGCGAGCTTCAGATCGCTGCGCCAGAGGACGGGCTCGAAGAAGGCGCGGAGGGCGAAGTAATCCTTTTGGAGGATTGGGTCGAACTTGTGATCGTGGCAGCGAGCGCAACCGAAGCTGAGACCGAGGAAGACTTCGCCGGCGTTGTCGGTGAGGTCGGTGACGATGAGGTCGGCCTGACCGCGGACGTCGCGCTGATTCCACTCGTAGACGGGATTCCGTAGGTAGGAGGTGGCGACGAGGATATCCGGGCGATCGGGGGCGAGTTCATCGCCGGCGAGCTGCTCGCGCACAAACTGGTCGTAGGGTTTGTCGGCGTTGAAACTCTGGATGACGTAGTCGCGATAGGGCCACGCGCCGGGACGGTAGGCATCGGCGCGATAGCCGTCGCTCTCGGCATAGCGCACGAGATCGAGCCAGTGCTGCGCCCAACGCTCGCCGTAGCGCGGGCTGGCGAGCAGTTCGTCAACGACGCGCTCGTAGGCTTGCGGGGATTGATCAGCGAGGAAGGCCTTGAGCTGGGCCGGCGTCGGCGGGAGGCCGTGCAAATCGAAACTCAAGCGCCGGAGATACTCGGCGCGGTCGGACGCGGGGGCGGGCGTGAGGCCAAACTCGGCGTGCTTGGCCGCGACGAAGCGATCAATGTCGTTGCGCACCCACTGCGCCGCCGCGGGAGACGCGGGCGCGGGGGGCCGGGGATCGGTGAGTGGATGGAAGAACCAATACTGCCGGTCCTCCGGGGTGAAACCGTATTGATCGACCTTCGAGCGCGTGCCCTCGGAGGCGGGCCAGGGGGCGCCGAGCTCGATCCATTTCTCGAGGAGGGCGACTTCCTTGGGCGGGAGCTGCTCCTTGGGCGGCATCTGCAGGTCTTCGTCCTTGTAGTGAATCGCAGTGATGAGGAGCGATTCGGTGGGCTTGCCGGGGACGAGGGCGGCGCCAGTCGTGCCGCCTTTCAAGATACGATCGATGTGGTCGAGGCGCAGGCCGCCCTTTTGCTTTTTCTCGCCGTGGCACTCGTAGCAGCGGTTGACGAGCACGGGGCGGATCTCGTTTTCGAAGAAGCGGAGCTTGGCGCGCTCCGCATCATCCGAAGGCGTGGTCTCGACGACCGGCGCGGCGCGCAGGGTGGCGGCGCACAGGAGGGCGAAAGCGAGGCGGGGCAGAAACGTCATGGGGAAAGTGACGGAAACGGGTCAGCGGAGGCGGAGCGTGGGGGGACGGGCAGAAGGATGCTCTTTCGAAGCGAAGGCGTGCACAAGCCCGGAGGGGTCGGTTTCGCCGGTTTCGCGGACGATGAT
Organism: Opitutia bacterium; assembly: GCA_947453695.1. GTDB lineage: Bacteria > Verrucomicrobiota > Verrucomicrobiia > Opitutales > Opitutaceae > GAS368. The sequence continues at coordinate 11,684 of CANGHW010000057.1, read as the reverse complement.
AAAGGTGGCGAGGCCGTTGCGCTTGGTGCGCACGAACTCGGCGAGGGCATCGCTGCGGATCGTCAGCGGAGCACCTGACCCGCCGCGCGGAATCCAAAACTCCCCGACCCGGCGGGTCTGGGCCGGCCGGAGTCCCTCGTCGGTCGCGGCCGGTGCGAGTTCCCACTGGGCGGCATCCTCACTCCAAGTGTCGAGCGACTCGTCGGTCACGCCGTAGACGGCGAAGCGCGAATCCGGCACCATCGACGAAAAGCCGAGGCCGCTCGGCTCGGGATCGAGGATGAGCTGCGCCTCCTGCACGGCGGCCGGCGAGCAGGCCGAGAGATCGAAGGTGAGGTAGATGCGGCGCTCGTTTTTCCGGCTCCGCTCGAGGTCACTGTGTTTCACCATGAGGAGCGGCTCGCGACCGGCGGGCTTCGCGGTGCCGCGGCGCACAAAGGTATCCTGCCCGCGGCCAAAGGAAGTCGGAATCGCGGTCCAGCCGTCGGGCTCCTGCGCCCACTGAAAGCGCGCCGGCTCGCTGGTATTGATGGCCGGGCCCGAGTTGAGGTGAAAGGTCTTCCCCTCGGTCAGGTGGCGGGTGGCGCCGCCACCGGGCTGGTCGAGCTTCACTTCGCCCTCGAAGACAAAGACGTGCGAGTCACCGGCGGCCCCGGCGGTGACGCCGAAGCGCGTGCCCAAGTCGGTGACTTTGAGATCCGGGGTATCGACGGCAAAACCATGAGCCGGCTCGGGCACCTCGGCAGTGACGGAGCCCTCCAGCAGGCGGCAGCGCATGGCATCTATAATCTCGAGCCGCGTCGGTGCCTCGATCGTCACCGTTGCGCCGCTGTCGAACCGCAGCGTCGCAATGCCCTCCACGAGGGCGAGCGTGCCATGGCCAATGCGGGCATTTTCCAAGGTGGGTAGCGACGAGCCACCCCACCGGGTGTTCTGGGCCTGGATGATCGTGGCGACGGTGGAGTCGACCGCTGGGCGAGGGCCGAAAAAGTAAACGGTGGCCAGTGCGATACACGCGGCGGCGGCCAGGGCGGCGAAGGTCGCGAGCCGGAACGACCGCGGCGAGGAGCCGTGGTCTGGCGGCGGAGTTGACTGGAGAAGATGAGCGAGGTGCTGGCGGTCGGCGCGGAGTTGGGCGTGAAGCGAGACGCGATCGACATAGGTCGCGCGCAAGACCGGGTCGCGGATAACATCCGCCTGAAAGGCGGCGAGCTCCTCGGGCGAGAGGCGGCCATCGAGGGCGCGGTCGATGCGATCTTCCTGGGGTGGAGGGTTCATCCGGAGGTGGGCGTGGAAGCGAATTCGCGATTCACGCAATCGTTGAGGACCTTGCGAATACGGCTGAGGAGGCGGTAGACCGCTTCGGCCGAACGGTCGCTGCGGGTGGCGATCTCTTCGATCGAGCAATCGTCGAAATAGCGCAGATGCACGATGGCGCGGTGGGCGTGCGGGAGTTTTTGGAGGCACGTGCGCAACGCCTCGGCGCGGCGATCAAGCGCTTCAGGCCGGCGCTCGATCTCGGCCGCGACGGCCTCGATGAACGCTTGCTCCAGCGGTGACCACGGTCGCCGCTGCTCCGCCCGGCGGTAGTTGAGGATCTGGTGTAGGGCGATGGTGCGGGCCCAGGCGCGAAAGTTGGTCCCTGGGGTGAAGTTGGCGAATTTTCGCCAAAGCACGACTTTGCACTCCTGGAGAATATCCTCCGCGTCGGCCGTGCTCGCGACGAGGCTGTAAACATAGGTAGCCAACCAGCGCTCATGCTCCACGAGGGTGCGCACGAAGGCTTCGCTGCGGTCGGACTCGTCGGGAGGGTGGGGGATCATCGCTTGATCTACCTAAGGTCTCGACGGGCGATACTTTGGACACAATCGCCAAAGATTTTTTGCGAAGGGCGACTGAAGGGACGTCGGGAACCTCAGAGCGCAGGCGGAAATACGGGCGGGGGCCCAGCAGTCAGGGTGCCGTTTTCCTGCGGGACACTCCCGCGCGAGGCGGAGGCGCGGCGGAGTCGGGCGCGTGCGCCTGCGGCTACTTGGCGGCGTAACCGTGCCAGACCCACTCGAGGGCTTGCGGGAGGGTCTGGGCCTTGACGTTGCGGTCGGTGTGGCCGGCGTTCACGCAGAAGAGGTATTGGTAGTGGTAGCCCTTGGCTTTGAGCACGGTGGCCATGCGGTTGTTGGCCTCGACCCAGTCGTGCATGCCATCGCGATTGCTGTAGTTGTCGCGGTCGCCGACCTGCATCCAGAGGCGGATCGGTTTCGGCTGACTTTGCGGGATGATGGTCTCGTGGTAGCCCCAGGCGCCGTGCGGCGTGGCGGGATCGATGGGGGACTGCTGGTTCACATAGGTGCCGGAGTAAGTGATGACCCGACGGTAGAGCTCCGGGTGAAACCACGCCATGGTGAAGGCCGCCGCGCCGCCGGAGCTGCCGCCCATGGTGGCGCGGGCCTCGGGGTCACGAGTGAGGGTGAGGCCATAGTTCTTCTCCACCTGCGGGAGCACCTCGGCCTCGACAAACTCGGCATAGCGACCGGACACGGTATCGTATTCGAGGCCGCGCTGGCTGCCGAGGCTGTCGCCGCCGCCGTTTTGAATCATCACGGCCACCATGGCGGGGAGGCGTTTCTGATGAATCAGATTGTCGAGCACCGTGGGCAGGGAGTTGTCGGGCCCGTCGGCGGAGACGATGAGCGGCGCGGGAGCGCGACGATCGAGCTGCGCGGGAATGTAGACGGTGACCGAGCGGGTGTAGGGCTTGGGGTAGAGCTTGATGTCATTGGCGTCGACGGGGCGCGGCGGCGTCGAACCATCGGGTGGCTGACGCGTGATACCGGGGTAGAACTTGCTGTCCTCGGAGCGCAGCGTGAATTTCTGGACAGTGCCCTTCGGCACGCCGGCGACGGCGTCCATCTCGGGAGCGCGGACGTAGTCGGGACCGATCAGGAAATCGCCGTCGACGTCGATGGGGGGATTTTGACCGGGCGCGCCGCGCAACCCGGAGTCACTCGGTTTGGCGCCCACCGGTGTGAGTTTGGGCGTGCCCGGAGCGGTAGGAGAGCGGGTCGGATTGGGCGGACGGGGCGCCTGCTTCGCCGGATTGGCCGTGGCTGCCTCGGCAGCGATGAGGGGCGTCCAGGCGCTGGCAGTCAGCAGCGCAGCGAAAAGCACGAGGGAGGCAGGGGTAGGCGCGGGAAATTTCATCGGAGGGGGTGGCGCACAGACGGGCGGGCGGGTGAAAAGATGCGAAGGGCGGGTGCGCGGGGAGCGACCGGACTGACGCAATTCCGTAGGCGCGAATCCGGGCTCACCCGTATACCTGAGTAGAGTCCGTCAGGTATAATTGCCCGCATGAACTCGCTGTCTCGCGCTCTACTCCACGCCACTCATCCGGCGCCGGAGTGGGACGCAGGAATTGCCGTGATGGGCAATCTCCGTGGGGCGGCCAACACCTAACACCAGCCTAGGAGCTACCATGTCGATCAATATACCCTCGTCCGATTCTTCTCTGCGTGATTTTCGCGATGCCGCCACGGCGGATCGCTGGTTGAATCGGGCCGTCGCCCGGTCCACGGCCCGCTTCACCAGCGCTTCACCCGACCGGGCGAGCGACGATCCGGCAGTGCGCGTGCAGTTCTCTCCGTCGGCGCTGCGTCTCGCGGCGATGGCCGCGATCGAAGCCGCCGCGGCCCAAGCCAAAACACCTGCTGCGACGGAGGAAGACGATGCGGGGAATGGCAGCGGCAACCCGCTGAGCTTTGACGAAAAGGACGCCACGGAGACGACCGACGAAGCCGAGCCCTCGACGGGCGCGCTCAAGTTTGCCGATACTGCGGCTGCCGCGCCGAGCACGCCCTTCACGGACAACTTCGCCACGACAGAAAATTGGGTCTCCACGAGCGGCGGAGCGCTGTCCTCGGGCGACGGCACTTTTTATCCCAACCCGAGCGGGGGCTACGGCTCGGTCGAGACGAAGCAGACATTTGCCGGGGCGTTTGAGTTGAAATTCGATCTCTATCTGCCCGGGGCCTACGATTCCCTCGATGTCACATTGGGCGGCGCGACGCTGTCGCGTCTCGCCGACTCGAGCAACACCACCAAGTGGGGCTGGCACAGCGTGCGGATCGCCTACGACGGGGCGGGGAATGCGGCGACCTATCTCGATGGCGCAGACACGGCGGCCGACACGCAATCGGGCATCGACCCACAGGCGGCCGGTCACCTCGGACTCGCCAACTACGGAGAAGGCTCGGCCCGACTGCAGAATTTCTCCCTAACCCCGGTGGCCGGTGGAGCGGTGCCGGCGACGGAACAGGATGCAGCGGGATCCGGCGATGAAATCACCGCGACCACTTCCGATGAGGCCGAGTCGGCCGGGGCGGCGGAGCTCGCCGATCAGGCCGGCGGCATCGTAGCCGACACCGAGACGGAGCCCCTTGCGGATGGCGCCGCGGCGGAAGAGGCCACGGACGTCGCGCGTGAACAGATCTTGCAGGAAAGTGGGAACGCGATCGTGACGCAGGCCAACGTCGACGAGTGGACGGCCTTCGCGCTGCTCACGTCGGGCGAGCCGGCGGCCGCGTGAAAGCTTACTTGAGCGCCGCCCACTCGGCGGCGCTCGCCGCCTTTTGCTGGTGCTCCATGAGCGTGAGCCAGCGACCCTTCTTCACGAGCAACACCTCGAATTGGACGTAGGCAGCCGTCGCCTGACCGGCGGCATCCACCGACGTGTAACAGAAGATCCCTGACTCGTGGGCCGTCGTGGCATCGCCCCACCGGTGGCGAAAGCGAAACTCGACGCTCGCCTTGATCTTGCCGGACTTCGTGTCGGCAAAGCCCGGCTGCCAGGAAGCCAGGGCGCGGGCCAGAGGGAGCGTGGTCTGTTTCTCGCCCAGCACGAGCACCCCGTCGGGGTGGCAAGTCGCGGCGTAGGCGGCGAAGTCGCCGGTCTGCACCGCGCGGGAAATCCCCGCCCAGAACGTATTGAGGTCCGCCAGGCGGGCGTCGGCCGCATCAGCGGCGCGAGCCAGTGATGCGACCGCCAGCGCCAGCGCCACGGCCAGGCGCTTGACCCAAGTGGGGGACGGCATGGCGCGGCGGAAAAAACAGCTTAGGCGATGCCCTTGGCCTTGAGCAGCGCAGCGAGCTCGGCGGCATCGACCTCGCCCTTGATGGTGTTGAGATGACTCAACACCGTCATGCGATCATCGGGACCGCAGCTCGAAATCTCGATCATCCAATCCTCGGTCTTCTCGGCGGTGGCGACGACTTCGTCGCTCCACGCGATCACTTCCTTGGCCTCAATGAAGCCCTTCGTGATGCCTTGGATAAAATATTCTGCCTTGGTGCGGTAGTTCATCGCCGCGCACTCTTCCGGCCGGCCGCGAGGTTGCCAAGGGGAAAGGTCGAGGGCGTGGCCACGACGGCGAATCCGGTTTGCGTCGCCCACCGTCGCACGCACAGTGCGCGAGGCTCACGCGAGGATCGTTCGCGAAGCGCCTTATCCACCCCGCGACCGCTTTCCCTCCTTTCGTCCCGCCCGCCATGAATGCCACCTCTGCCTCTGCCCTCGATCGCCGTCACTTTATCAAGATCAGCGCCCTCGCCGGTGGCGGCCTCATGGTGGGCACTGCCCTCGGGCTCGGTTCGGCGACGGGGCGGGCGCAGACCACGGCGGCGGCGAAGTTTGCGCCGAATGCATTTATCACGATTTCCCCCGAGGGCGTGGTGGGACTGATCGCGCCCAATTCCGAAATGGGGCAGGGCGCGAAGACCGCGTTGCCGATGATCATCGCCGAAGAACTCGACGTGGCGTGGACGCAGGTCGTCGTCACGCAGGGCGACCTGAACCCGGCCTATGGACGCCAGTTCGCCGTCGGCAGCCAGTCGACACCGAGTAACTTTGCGCCCCTGCGCCAGGCCGGCGCCACGGCGCGGGCGCTGCTGGTCGAGGCAGCGGCGAAGGAGTGGAATGTGCCGGCGGCGGAGTGCACGACTGTGGCCGGCGTGGTGTCGCACGGGGCCTCGGGGCGGCGCGCGACCTATGGTGAACTCGCCACGGCTGCCGCCCAGCTGCCGGTGCCAACGAATGTCCGCCTGAAAGAGCCCAAGGATTTTAAACTCATCGGCACGCGCGTCCCCGGCGTCGATAACCGCGCGATCGTGACGGGGCGTCCGCTTTTCGGTCTCGATCAAAAGCTCCCCGGGATGGTCTACGCGACCTACACGAAGTGCCCGGTGTTTGGCGGCAAGGTGATCGATGCCAATCTGGCGGAGATCAAGGGCCGCACCGGGGTGCGCGATGCCTTCATCTTATCTGGCATCGAGGGCCTGCCCTCCGGCGTGGCGATCGTCGCCGATTCGACGTGGTCCGCGATCAGTGCGACCAAGGCGCTGCGCGTGCAGTGGGACGAGGGCTCCGTCGTAAGTCAGAATAGCGAGGACATGGCGAAGCAGGCCGAGACGCTTGGTCGCGCGGCCGCGCCCGCGCCGCTACCGACCGGCGCGAAGCTGGTCGAGGCGGTTTACCACTACCCGTTTCTCGCGCACGCCACGCTCGAGCCGCAGAATTGCACCGCCCTGTGGAAAGATGGAGTGATGGAAATGTGGGCGCCCTCGCAGATTCCCGGCAGCGGCCAACGTTTGGTGACCACCGGGCTCGGACTCCAGCCCAAGGATGTGATCGTGCACGTCACGCGGCTTGGCGGCGGCTTTGGTCGCCGCGGCAGCAACGAGTTTTCCCTCGAAGTGGCGGCGATCGCGCAACGCCTGCCGGGCATACCGGTGAAGCTCACCTGGCTCCGGGAGCAGGACTTCGCGCACGACAACTATCGCTCCAACGGCTGGCACTACTTCTCCGCCGGGCTCGACGCCGCGGGCAAGGTCGTCGCGCTGCACGACTCGTTTGTGAAAATGCAGGGCGGGCCCGGCGACATGACGGCGGGGGCTTTTCCCTTTACCGCGATTCCCGGATCCACGGTGAAGTCCAGCAAGCTCCCGCCCGGTATTCCCACCGGTTACTGGCGGGCACCGGGTGACAATGGCAACACGTGGGCCACGCAATGCTTCGTCGATGAACTCGCGCACGCGGCGGGGCGCGAGCCGCTGACCTTTACGCTCGAACTGCTCGGCGCGATGAACGCTCCGGCGGCCGCGGAAGGTGGCGGACGCGGGCGCGGTGGACGCGGGGGCGGCTTCGATCCCGCGAAGATGGTTCACGTGCTCAAGCTGGCGACGGAGAAGGCTGGCTGGGGGCAGAAGCGGCCGCGCGGCGAAGGACAGGGCTTTGCGCTCACGTTTACCAATAATGCCTACGTCGCGATCGTGGCCGACGTGGTGGTGAGTCGCGACGGCGGGCTGACGATTCGCAAACTCACGGCGGCGGTCGATGCTGGTCTGATCATCAACCTCAGCTCTGCGGAGAGTCAGGTGCAAGGGGCGATGCTCGACGGGATCAGCGCGGCGTGGTTTCAGAAGATCACGATCAAGCGCGGGGCCGCGGCCGAGACGAACTTCCCGGACTATCCGCAACTCCGGATCAACCACGCGCCGCTCGTGGCCGACGTGCATTTCGTGCCGTCCACCTCTGCGCCCACCGGACTCGGTGAGCCCGGCCTGCCACCGGCAGCACCGGCGGTGTGCAACGCGATCTTCGCTGCGACGGGCAAACGCATTCGCACCCTTCCACTGGTGGGTGAGAATCTTGCGTGGACGTGACGGACGCGACGTGGCGGCGGCTGGGCCGGACGAGAAACCGGGTCAGCTGATCAACAACAGGCGCGGCGGGTCGCCGGGCTGAGTGTCGGGCGCGCGGTGCACGCACGGCGGCACGGGGCTGTCGGGGTAGTCCGTGGCGATGCGCCAGAAATTGCCGAGACCGAAGGAAAAGGGCTTGGCACCGGGAGCGGGAGCATAGTGGAGATCGTAGCAGTGCTCGTTGAGGTAGACGGCGAAGTCGGCGTCGTCTGCGCCGCCGTAGTGCCGCAAAAGCTCCGCGCGCGTGGCGGGCAGATCGACCCGGCGGCGGGCCTCCTCGTTGCGCAGGCCCTCACTCGACGGACCGTGGTAGGTGCACAAATACGTGGAAGCCTCGAACGGAGCGCTGTCGGCGTGAAAAGAAAACACATCGGTCACGACGGGGCCGGCCTCCTCGTCCCGCGGATAGCCATAGATGCAGTTGAGCACGGGATCGAGCGAGTGGTCGCGCAGGAGTTGCCAGTCCGCGAGCATTTGCTCAATGGCCACCCGGCCCGCCGCGCTAACCGACAGCGATCGCAACCGCGCCGCGTCGAGGGCCATGAGCGGCTCACCATCGCCCGCGCCGAGGGCCGCCACGACTTCCGCGTAGTCGCCGGCCAACGCGCGCTCCCAGCAAAGGGCGTTCACGCCGTCGGTGAGCGGTGTGCTTACCAGCGCGGAAAAACTATCCACCCGGCGGATGCGAGGGTAGTCGATGGGCAAGGCGAAGGGAGTCATGTGAAAGGGCGAGAGACGGCGATTGGGCGTCAGCGGACGCGGTCGCACAAGCGCGGAGTGCACTCTTCGCTCGCCCGCCTCGGGCGGCGGGTCATAGGCTTGGTCCGAGAGCATGAAACCGACCTGCGAACCTGCGGCGAAAAAGCGCCAATGCTATTGCGACTCGTTGAGCGCGGAGTGGAAGGCGCAGCAGGGTTACGCGGAGGGATTTTGCGGGGTGTGCGAGCGCTGCGGAAAGCCGGGACACACGCAGCACTTTCCGGGACCGGTGCCCTACACGGGCGCGTGGTGCGATCGGTGCGTAACGATCGTGGCGTATACCTGGTTCCTTCGAAACCCCGTGATTCTGTTGTTCATTGCCATCGTCGCCGGCGTGCTGGCCTTTCAGTGGTGGATCTAAAGCGCCGGGGTGGTGAGCGTGAACGGTTGGCGTCTGGCGCACGGCGCGGGAGAGGGCACGGCGGTGAGGGGAATCACTTGGGCACGAAGGGCTCGGACACAAAAAAGGCGGGTCGGAGACCCGCCTTTGAATAATCGGTGTGCGCAGCGGCTCAGACGAGCATCAGGGCGGGCGACTCGAACAGCGTCTTGAGAGCGCCGAGGAATTGCGCGCCGACGGCGCCGTCGAACACGCGGTGATCGCACGAGAGCGTGACCGTGAGGGTCTGGCCGATGACGATCTGGCCGTTCTTCACAACGGGTTTGGTGACCGTGGTGCCGACGGCGAGGATCGCGGCGTTGGGCGGATTGATGATCGCGGTGAACTTTGGAATGCCCATCATGCCGAGGTTGGACACGCAGAACGTGCCGCCGGTGAACTCGGCCGGGATGAGCTTCTTTTCCTTGGCCTTCTTGCCGAGGGCCTTGGCCTCGGTGCTGATCTGGAAGACGCTCTTCAGATGCGCATCGCGGATGACGGGAGTGATGAGACCGTCTTCCATTGCGACCGCGAAGGCGACGTGGGCGGCGCCGTGGTGACGGATGTGAGTGCCTTCCCACGATGTGTTGACGGCGGGCACGCGGCGCAGGGCGTCGGCGCAGGCCTTCAAGATGAAGTCGTTGACGGAGAGTTTAACGCCGTCCTTCTCGAGGCCGGTGTTGAGCTGCTCGCGGAGCGTCATGAGCGGACCGGCGTCCATCTCGATGTCGAGGTAGACGTAGGGAATCTGCGTGGTGGACTCGAGCATGCGCTTGGCGATGACGCCGCGCATGGTGGAGACAGGGACCAGACGCTCTTCCTGGACGGGGCCGCGGGCCGAGAGGGCTCCGCCGGTGAACGTGCCGCCGGACTTGGCCGCGGCAGGCGGATTCTTCTCCGCCTTTAGAACGTCTTCGCGGACGATACGACCACCGGGACCAGTGCCGGTGATGCGGGAGACATCGATCTTCTTCTCCGCGGCGAGCTTCTTCGCGAGCGGTGAAATCTTCACGCGGCCACCGGTGGGAGCGGCAGGAGCGGCGACCGGAGCGGGCGCGGGGGCGGCCACAACCGGAGCAGGAGCCGGGGCGCGGGCAGCGACTACGGGAGCCGGCGCCGGAGTGGCCGCAGCGGGAGCCGGAGCAGCCGCAGGCGCAGCAGCCTTCGGGGCCGGGGCGGTGACGGTCTCACCGGGCTTGCCGATGGCGCAGAGCGCATCGCCGATGGCAACTTGCGAGCCGGCGGCGGCGAAGAGTTTTAGGATCGTGCCGTCGAAGAAGCACTCGAGCTCCATCGTGGCTTTGTCGGTCTCGACCTCGGCCAGCATGGTGCCGGCTTTGACGACGTCGCCTTCCTTTTTCAGCCATTTGACCAGCGTGCCCACCGTCATGGTGTCGCTGAGTTTCGGCATATCGATGATTTGGGCCATGGCGGGAGGAGCTGAGAGTATTAAGCTGAGAGCTGATAGTTGAGAGCCGGAAGAACCGATTAACCCATCGCGGCGAGGGCGGCTTTGAGGACGCGCTGCGGGTTGGGGAGTTGTTCGACTTCGACGGGCGGGCTGTAGATGGCGGGCGCGTCGATCGTGGCGAGACGGTGGATCGGGCCATCGAGGTCGTCGAAGCACTCGCGCTGGATCATGTAGGCGAGTTGCGTGCCGACGCTGGCGAAGGGCTTTTGCTCTTCGACGATGAGCACCCGGTTGGTCTTTGCGACGGACTTGGCGACGGTGTCGAAGTCGAGCGGGCGGATCGTGCGGAGGTCGACGATCTCGACGGAGATGTCGTGCTCCTTTTCCAGGATTGCAGCAGCGGCCAGCGAGTGGTGCACGCAGCGACCATAGGTCACGATGGTGAGATCGGTGCCCTCGCGCTTGATGTCAGCGAGGCCGAGCGGGATCACGTATTCCTCGGTGGGGACCTCGCCCTTGTCGCCGTAGAGAATGGTATTCTCGAGGAAGAAGACGGGGTCGTTATCGCGGATGGCGGACTTGAGGAGACCCTTGGCGTCGTAAGGGGTGGACGGGACGACGACCTTCACGCCCGGGTGGTTGGCGAGGACGTTTTCCGGCGTGTGGGAGTGCGTTGCGCCGACGTTGGTGCCGCCGTTGGCGGGGCCGCGGATGACGATCGGGCACGCGATCTGGCCACCGGACATGTAGCGGACGTTGGCGGCGTTATTGAGGATCTGGTCGAACGCGACCGAGTAGAAGGACCAGAACATCAGCTCCATGACGGGGCGGATGCCGAGCATCGAAGCGCCGACGCCCATGCCGATGAAGCCGGCTTCCGAGATCGGGGTGTCGACGATACGCTTGGGGCCGAATTTCTCGAGGAGACCTTCGGTGACCTTGTAGGCGCCGTTGAACTGGGCGACTTCCTCACCCATGACAACGACGTTGGGGTCGCGGGTGAGTTCCTCGGCGAGGGCGTGGCGGATGGCTTCGCGGTAAGTGATCTGAGGCACGGGGACGGAGAGTTGAAAGGTGAAAGTTGTAAGATGAAAGTCCCGGACTCTTAGTCGAAGAAGAGGCGGCCTTGGGATTTACGCTGCGCGGGATTATCGGCTTCCCAATAAACGTCGGTCTGGATGTCGGCCGGGGTGGGGAAGGGGCTGGCTTCGGCGAAGTCAGCAGAGAGGTCGGCCTCGGCGCGGGCCTCGGCGTCGATCTTCTCAATGATGGCGTCGGTGAGAACTTTCTCCGCCACGAGGGTGTTCTGGAAGACCTGGATCGGATCCTTGGTATTACGGTATTCCTCGATCTCCTGCTTGGTGCGGTAGGTGTTGTCCGGAT
>CANGHW010000056.1 GCA_947453695.1 Opitutia bacterium | reverse complement strand
GGCACGATGCGCGTCGGGTTGATGTCATCGTGCGTGTAGTAGTAGTGCGCCTTGATGTGCGCGAGGTTCACCGTCGGGGCCACGCCGGGTTGTTGATAGAGGTCACGCAGGTAGCCCGAGAGCGCGGGGTAGTCGGCGATGCGGCGCAGGTTGCACTTGAAGTGACCGAAGTAGACGGCGTCAAACCGCACGAGCGAGCAGAATAGACGCCAGTCCGCTTCGACCGGCCGCGGTCCGAATAGGAAGCGTTGCGCCGTGAGACGGGCCTCATAGCGGTCGAGCGCGGCGAACACATCCCTGCAGCCTCGTTCGTAGGCGCGTTGCTTGGTCGCGAAGCCCGCGCGGTAGACGCCGTTGTTAATGTGCTCATAGATGTCAGCGGCCACGCGGGCGTGCTCGGTCGCGAGTGCGACGGGAAAGAGGGTTGGGCTGCCGTTGCCCAGGGAGGCGAAGGCCCCGTCAAACATGCGGCAGATGTCGTCCTCGGAGTTGTTCACGATGCGGCGGGTTTGTTTGTCCCATAGGACTGGCACGGTGCAGCGACCGCGATAGCCGGGCTTGGATGCGGCGTAGGCTTCGCTCAGGAGTTGAAAGCCATTGATCGGATCACGACTGAAGCCGTCGCCGTCGCGAATCGCCCAACCGCTTTCGTCCCGCACGGGATCAACGACGGTCAGGCCCACGGCTTCGTCCAGGCCCTTGAGCGAGCGGACAATCACGGTCCGATGAGCCCACGGGCAGGCGAGGGACACGTAGAGGTGGTAGCGTCCGGCCTCGGCGCCATACCCGGTCGAGCCGTCGGAAGAGACCGCGGCACGGAAGGCATCTTCCTGCCGCTCAAACTCGCCGTCATCGCTGATCTCATCGGGAAACTGGCCGGTGGCATCCATCGGGCGACGTTAGTAAATGGACGGGGCTGCGCAAGGAAGTGGGCGGCGATATGCCCTGCGACTGCACCGGTCCGGGTGGGCCACTGCTGTGAGGTGCGGCGAAATTTTTCGGCTAGAGCTGTGCGCCGCCGTTCGGATAATTTCGGGATGCTCGAACTTCGTCCGACCTGTGAAAACTGCAACAAGGCGCTCCCGCCTGCCTCGACGGAGGCGCGCATCTGTTCTTACGAGTGCACATTTTGCGCGGAGTGCGTGGAGCGCGTGCTCTTTAACGTGTGCCCCAATTGTGGCGGCGGTTTCACGCCACGCCCGATCCGTCCGGCCCGAAACTGGAAGGGCAACAACTATCTCACGGCCGACCCTGCTGGCGTGACGGTGAAACATCGCCCCGTGGACCCCGCGGCGCATGCGGCCTTTGCCGCGCCCTTGCACGGGCTGCCGCCAGAGTTGCGATAGGGTTACCGGGTCGTCTTGCCCGTGGTTAAAAGCCCCGCGGACTTCATCCAGTCCGCGACGCGGTCGGGCCACGTGGTCACGTCCTTGTCGGTGCGGCGGAGGCCGTAGCCGTGGCCACCCTTGGGGTAGAGGTGCATCTCGGCCGGGACCTTCGCGTTTTTCAAGGCGAGGTAGTAGAAGAGGCCGCTTTCCACCCGCACAGGATCGTCTTCGGTCATCGCGATAAAGGTGGGCGGTGTGTTGGTGGTGCTTACGGGTAGCTCGGGCGCGACGGCGTCATTTTGCTCCTTCACGGTGAGATACGCCGGGTAGATCAGGACCGAGAAATCCGGGCGGCAGCTCACCGCGTCGGACGAGTTGATCGAATCATAGGTGCGGGTCGTATGATTGTTGCTGAGGGCCGCGGCGAGGTGACCGCCGGCGGAGAAGCCGAGCACGCCGATACGGGTGGGATCGATTTTTAGTTCGCCGGCCCGGGAGCGCAGCAGACCGAGGGCGCGCTGGGCATCTTGCAGCGGGGCGGCATGCTTTTCGCGGCCCTCGCGGCGCGGGACGCGATACTTGAGGAGCGCAGCGTTGACGCCGATGGAGTTGAGCCACGTGCAGACCTCGGTGCCCTCGAGATCCAGGGCGAGGATGTTGTAGCCACCGCCAGGGCAGACGAGGATCGTGGTGCCAGTGTTGGTCGCCGCCGGGGCCGGAAAAAAGGAGACGGTGGGCGCGGACACGTTGCCGAGACGGATGAGGCCGCGTCCCGCGACGAGGTTGTCCTTGGGTTTCGTCGTATCGGCTTCGGGCGGATAGTCTTTCGTGTCGCCGGGGGAGCGGCCGGGCCAGAGTGCGAGCGGCGCAGGCTCGGCGGCGTGGAGAGCGATCAGTGTGCAAAGCGAGGCGAGCAGAGGGCGGAGTGATTTCATGGGGCGGGTGGGGGAGGGGCGGCTTCGGGATAGACCGGGGCACCCGTTGAGCAAGGGCAAAGGGCGGCGCCGTGTCGCCCGAGTTGCAGCGATTTTGCATGGGCGCCCTTTCGCTCACTTTCGCGTATTTTTCGCAGAACGAGGCGTGCAATTTTCGGTCTCAAGAGCCAAGTCAATGTCGTCGCCTCCCACCATGACTGCGCCATCGCGAAGAGAACCCACGCCGCCCGGACGGGCGCTGCGCATTCTCTACGCGGAAGACCTGCGTGATTTGCGCGAGGTGGCCCGCATGGCACTTAGTCGGGATGGGCACGTGATCGAATGTGTGGTGGATGGATCGGTGGCGCTCGAGCGCCTCACGGCTGCGCCGGATAGCGTGGATTTGCTGATCACCGATCACCACATGCCGGTGATGAACGGGTTGGAGCTGGTCACCGCGCTACGTGCGCAGGGATTTCCCGGCAAGATCATAGTGTTTAGCTCCGAGTTGAGCCCGGTGGTGGCGGAGCAATATCGGCGGCATCAGGTCGCACGCCTTTTGCCGAAGCCGATTTTCCCGTCTGAACTGCGGCAGGTGCTGGCGGAACTTTTTCCCGCGGTGAAATAGGTGAACCACGCGACGCGGTTGCGCTCCGGCGGCGGGCGCTTTTCGTGGTCCGGATGGCGGGTGGAAAACTTTATCTCGGTTGTCCGGTGTGGGCGCATGCGCCTTGGCGCGGAACATTTTTCACCGCGAGCGCGCGGCGCGAAGAGTTTCTGCCGCAATATGGCCGCGTCTTCGATACCGCCGAGGGCAATTCAACCTTCTACGGACTGCCGTCTGCCGAGACGGTGGCGCGTTGGGCGGTCGAGGCTCCGGATACGTTTCGATTTTGTCTGAAATTTCCCCGCGTCGTGACGCACGATCACGCGCTGGCGGGGGCGGCTGCAGCGGAGGAGACGCGGCGTTTTCTGGAGCGATTGGCACCATTGGGCGCGAAGCTCGGGCCGTTTTTCCTGCAGCTCCACGCTAGTTTCGGACCGGAGCGGCGCACTGTATTGGAGGCATTTCTGCGTGCGCTGCCGCGGGAATTTTCCTACGCGGTCGAGGTCCGGCACGCGGGTTTTTTCGATCAAGGGCCGCACGAGCGTGCGCTCGACGAGACGCTCGGTGCGCTCGGCGTTGATCGCGTCTGTTTCGATACGCGCGGATTACATGCTTCGGCGGCCACGGATGAATTTACCCTCGATGCGAAACGGAAAAAGCCCCGCGTGCCGTTGCGCACGACGGCGACTGGGACGCGACCGTTTGTGCGCTTCGTGGGCGATCCGCAGGTTGAGCAAAATGATGCCGTGCTCCAGGCGTGGGCGCAGGTTGTAGCCCGCTGGTTGGCGGAGGGGCGCACGCCGTTTTTCTTCACCCACCATCCGGACGATGCGCATGCGCCGGCGCTGGCGCGACGGTTTCAGGCGATGGTGCACGCGGTGAGTCCGGCGGTGCCGTCACCGGTGGCATGGCCCGCGGAAGAGCCACCGCCGGCAGCGGAGCCAACCGGTCAGTTAAGTTGGTTTTGAGGCTAGCCGGAGTGGGTGGCAGGTTGCCGAGGCGTGGGAATTTTGGAGCAAGCACGGAGCTTGGGGTTGCCAAAACGCGGGTGTAGGCCGATTTAAGAGGTGATGTCGCCGCCAACTCCCGCCGCGCGCACGGTTCGCTCCTTCCTGTTCGCCTTTGTGGCCGCAGTGGTCTGGGGCATTTCATGGAGCGGGGCGGCGGAATCGCGCCCGGTGGTGGGGCCTGGGGCGACGCGGGATGAGGCGATCAAGGCTTATGGCTGGCCCACGGGACAAACCCAGACCGGCTCCCGCGAAATCCTCATTTACCCGCAGGGCCGGATCTTTCTCGAAAAGGGCAAGGTCGAGCGCGTGGATTTTTCTCCGACGATGGCCTGGCCCGCACCGCGACCACGTCCGCCGGGGCCGAAGACCACCTCGCTCAAACAAGTCGATGCACCGGTGGACTTTTGGCTGACCGATTGGATCGAGTCCCAAACCGAAGCCGAACGGCGCCACGCCCGGATTTTGATTCTGTTCACCGGACTCGATTGGTCCCCGGCCAGCCGGCAATTCCAGGACGAGGTCTCGTTTGAGCCGGAATTCGTCAACGCCTTCACGGGTGATTTTGTTTTCCTGCGGCTGGATTTTCCGAGCCGGGCGGCGCAGACGGCGGCGCTGAAACAACAGAATGCCATGCTCCGCGAGCGCTACGGAGTGACGACCTATCCTTCGCTACTCATGGTTTCGGCGAGTGGAGTTCTGCAGGGGCGCGTCGATCTTGAAGCGCCGCGGGCGGGCGAAACTTATCGAGCTCGGGTGATGAGTGCGGTGCGTGAGGCGCGCGATGCGATCATTGCCCGTCCGCCGCCGGCGGATCCGGCGACCAAGGTAGCGGTGTCCCCGGAGGCTGGTTCTGCCAAGGAGGCATTCGGTGGCGCGGCCGCGGGGTTGACGCAACTTTCCGCGACCTTGTCGTCCGCGAGTTGGTTGCTCGTGACCAGCTTGGTGGGCGGCCTGGTCTTTGTCGTCGCGACCTTGCTCTGGTTGTGGCGCCGCGGTCCGGCGACGCACGTAGTCAGTTCTCCCCCGGCGGTGGCCGAGGCGGTGACGTCGGCGCCCATTTCCCTGTCGAACTCAAAGGAGTGGTCGAAGCTGCAGCTTTGTCAGGTCGTGGCCCGTTTGGCCGAGGCGGAAGGGCATCGCGTGGCGCAACAGGTGAGTGGCACGGACGCCGATTTATCCCTGACGCGATCAGGTGGATTCAAGCCGCGGGCGCTGATCCTTTGCCTGCCCGCCTCGGCTGGATTGGTTACTCCCCGTCGCCTGCGAGAGTTTTATGCCGCGATGACTTTGGAGGGCGTGGATGAAGGATGGGTGGTGGGGATCGCTGGCTTCAGCGCGGACGCGAGGAGTTTTGCCGAACAGAAGAACCTCGAAGTGATCGATGCCCCCGCACTGGCTGACCGGTTGGATGCCCTGCCGCCCCTGGCTCGCCGCCGGATGTTGAGCGGCGAGGGGTGAGGCGGAGAATTTAGGCGACGGCGAGGCCGAGTCGTCCGACTGACCGTGCCGGCTCAAACCAGGCCGAGGGGCCCTCCTCGGGGGCGAACTCCGGGCAGGCTTCGGCCAGTAGCGCGCGGAGGTTTTCGCGGGCGCGAGCGATCCGGCTCTTCACCGTGCCGACATTGATTCCGAGCGTTGCGGCGATCTCGTCGTAGGACCGGTGGAGGAGGTTGCGCAGCGTGAGGATTTCGCGGTGCCGCGGATCGAGCTTCTCCATGCACGCGGCGACGAGGTTCGAGAATTCATCCGACGTGGCGGCGCGGGCAGGATCGGGAGATTCGCTTGCGACCAAGTCGGTGAAGTTGGCGTCGGATTCGTCTCCGAGCGGGCAGTCCAGGGAGAGAGTGGCGTGGCGGCGGCGGCGGAAAAAATACCAGTAGCGGTTGCGGGCCAGGTTTACCGCGATGCGGTTGAGCCAGGTCGCCAGGGAGGAGTCGCCGCGGAAACGCGCCAGCCCGCGATGCGCCCGGATAAAGGTGTCTTGGGTCAGTTCCTCGGCATCGGACCGGTTGCGCAGCAGCGAGTAGGTGATGCCGAAAATCTTTTCGCGATAGCGCGTCATGATCTCGAGAAACGCTGATTCGTCGCCGGCGTTGAAGCGCGCCACCAACTCGGCGTCATAGTCTGCTTCCAAGCGCGAGGCGGCTCCCCGTTCGGCGGCGGTGATATCCTTGCGTCGGGTCAGCGGGGTGGTGGGCGGGCGGGAAATGGTGGCGGAAAGGCTGGCGGACGTGAGGAAGGACATGGGGAAGGGTGGATGAGTTACGATGCGCCCATCCCCCTACCTCGCCGTGTGCCAAGGCGCGGTATGCATTGGCTAATCAAATGACCGGTAGGGGATTAAAAAACGGACCCGGCCGAGAGGCCACCGCGTAAAAGCGTGTTTTCATGCAGGTTGCACGATGACGGCGGAGGTGATCGGGAGGCTTGCACGGTGCCTTTGAGGGGAGGTGCAGGCTCCAGCGTCTACCTTAGTCCACGCAGCCCGCGAGGTCTGATTGTTCACAATTAGCTGTGGTTTTCGCGTGACGATTGGGTTTCGACCGAGGTTCGGTCCTCGTCGGTGCTTGACTGGGAAAATTGCTAGGGCTTGCCTGCTCCTCTCACCAAGCGTCAGCGGCCTTCGTAACCAGGCGCTGAATCTCATTCGAACCAACGATAACCGACCATGAAACTATCCTCGATTCTGAAACGTGTATTGGGCGGACTTCTCGCCCTCTGCTTGGCCGCAGCGGGTGCGCTGGGCCAAGGCATCACGACGTCCGCGATGAGCGGTTACGTCACCGACAAGCAGGGCAAGGCAGTGGCGGGTGCCACGATTACGGTGTTGCACGAGCCCTCGGGCACCCGTGCTTCGGCGGTCTCTCGCGCAAACGGCCAGTTTAACATTTCCGGTCTGCGCGTCGGCGGTCCTTATACTGTGACTACCGGTGCCGCTGGCGGCCAAATCGACACCCGAAAGGATGTCTACGTTGAACTTGGTCAGGTCCTCGACCTCACCATCGCCCTCGGTTCCGATGTCGTTACGCTCGGTGCGTTCAAGGTCAATGAGGCCCGCGATTCCGCGTTCGATTCAGGTCGCATGTCGGCTGGCACGAATTTCACCGATTCCGAAATCGAGAACATTGCGTCGATCCGTAGCGATGTGCAGGACATCGCCCGTCTCGATTCCCGCCTCACGCTCACCTCGCTCGATCAGGGCGGCCAGCTGAGCGCGCAGGGTCAAAACTTCCGCTTCAACTCTTTCCTCATCGATGGCGTCGAAGCCAACGATCCTTTCGGTCTCAACAGCAACGGCGTCTCCTCGCTGCGCGGCCCAATTCCGCTCGAAGCGCTCGCGGCCATTAACATCGAGCTGAATCCCTACGATGTCCGCCGTTCGAACTTCACCGGTGCACTGATCAACGCCGTGACCAAGAGCGGTTCCAACACCTACTCCGGTTCCGCGACCTACGAAATGTCCAATGAGAGCCTCCGCGGTAAAAATCCCCGCACCGGCGCCAAGGAGTCCTTCGACGAGCGTCGTTACGTTTATACCCTCAGCGGCCCGATCCTGAAGGATAAACTCTTCTTCTCCCTTAGCTACGAGGATACCCAGCGCGAGTCCGTCTCGCCCTCCGCCGGTTTCATCTTCAACGCTGCCTCGCTCGCCCTCGTCGACCAGGTGATCGCCAAGACCAAGGCCCTCGGCTACGACCCGGGCACCCTCGCCGCCGCTGGTGGCAACATCGCCTTCCAGAAGACCTACCTCGGCAAGGTGGACTGGAATATCTCCGACGCCCACCGCCTCGCCGTCACCTACCGCAAGAACGAGGGCTCCTCGCCCATCTTCGCCGGTGTGACCAGCACGACGGGCACCACGCTCTCCAACAACTGGTATGACCAGCCTCGCAATACCGAGAGCTACACCGCTCAGATCAACAGCCAGTGGAATGCTGATCTCCGCACCGAGTTCTCCTATAACTACTCCAAGTATGAGGCTTCCCCAAAGAATCGTGGCACCCCGTTCCCGGCCATCGGCATCGGCGGTCTTACTGGCACGCGCACCGACACGGGTGCCACTGCCACCGGCTTCCTGAACTTTGGCACCGAGTTTTCCCGCCAGTTGAACTTCCTCAACACGAACGAAAAGACCTACAAGTTCAGCGGCGACTACTCCCTCGGCGACCACACCTTCACCGCCGGTGCTGAGCTCAGCGAAATCAAATACGACAATCGCTTCCTCCAAGCCTACTATGGCAGCTACACCTTCAACAATAGCGCGGCCTTCGGCACCACGCCCGCCCGCACTGGTGTTGAGAACTACCTGCTCGGCCTGCCGACCTCCTACACCGATGCCCAGCCCTTCCCCGGTAACACGATCGATCAGGTCTTCGCCAAGTGGACCTACAAGGGTTATGCCTTCTTCGTGCAGGACACCTGGCGCCCGACGCAGGCTCTGACCGTGGTTGGCGGCCTTCGCTATGACCTGCCCACCACCACGAATCCTCCGCCATATAACGCTGGATTCTCGACCGCTTTTGGCTTCCGCAACGACACCACCAACGATGGCAATTCCTCGATCGCGCCGCGCGTCGGCTTCAACTATCGTCTGCCCACCGATCGCAAGACGGAGCTTCGCGGTGGCCTCGGCCTCTTCAGCGGTCGCACGCCCACCGTCTGGCTCGGCAACGCCTACCAGAACGCCGGCACCGCCTATACCATCACGGTCAACACCAACGGCAACAACCAGCCCGCGCTCCAGTTCCAGCCTGATGTGACCAAGCAGCCGATCCCTGCTGGCACGCCGCCGATCCCGAACATCAACGTCACGGATCCGGACTTCAAGAACCCGACTCTCTGGAAGGGTAACCTCGCGCTCGATCACCAGCTGCCCTTCGGCGGCCTCGTCGCCACGGTTGAAGTCACTGCGACCAAGGTCGATCAGGGCCTCTTCGTCGAGTTCCTGAACTTCCAGACTGCCACCACGGGCGCGACCACGCTGCCCGACGGTCGCATCCGCTATGCCGGTAACGTTACGCCGAACTATAACACCAATGCGGCGCCCAACAATACCACGACCTTCCCCCAGACCAACACCAACGGTCGCCGACGCATCGCCGCCTACGGTGATGTCTACCGCATCAAGAACTCCGACCAAGGTCGCTCGCAGGACTTCACGTTCGCGCTCAACCGTCCGTGGAAGAACAAGTGGTCCGCCGGTGTTTCATGGACCCGCGGCAGCGCCACCGAAACGAGCCCGATGACCTCCTCCACCGCCGGCTCGCTCTTCACCACGCGCGCCGTCGTCAACCCGAACGAGGACATCGCCTCGACCTCCAACACCCAGACCCGCGACAAGATCGTGGCCCGCTACACCAAGCAGTTTGAGTTCGTGAAGAAGTGGCCCACCACGGTCTCCGCGGTTTACGAAGGCCGCACCGGTCGCACCTACAGCTGGGTGTTCCAGGGCGACGCCAACGGCGACGGCTTCACCGGTAACGACCTCCTCTACGTGCCCACTGGCCCGACCGATCCGAAGGTCCGCTGGATCAGCACCACTGAGCGCGATGCCTTCTTCGCCTTTGCCCAAGAAAGCGGCCTGATCAAATACGCCGGCAAGATTGCTCCTCGCAACAGCGAGCACTCGCCGTGGAATCAGACGGTCGACCTCACGATCCGTCAGGCCATTCCGTTTGGCTGGCGCAATGCCCGGGCCGAGCTCTTCGCCCAGTGCATCAACTTCGCGAACCTCCTGAACAAGGAGTGGGGTCTCGTTGAGGAAGTGCCCTTCACCTACCGCCGCACGGTGGCCGGTGCGATCTACGACACCACGACCAATCAATACGCCTACCTCTTCAACGCCAACACGCTCTCCGGCGTGCCGACGGTGGCCGATGATACGTCGACTTCGCGCTGGCAGGCCAAGCTCGGCGTCACGATCAAGTTCTAATCCGAACGATCCGTTGGGATAATTCCAGGGCGGCTGCAGCAACGCAGCCGCCTTTTTTGTGCCCGCGAGGTGCCGCGCGTTGACCTCGCGGCGCTTTCCAGAGGTGCTTGGCCCTCGTGAGTGACTCCGCTTCACTGCCCATTGTCGGCGATTCCATCACGTCGCGTCGCGTCGTGTGGGTTGCGTTCGGGCTGGTGGTTGCAGGCGTCGCGGCCTACGCGAACTCGTTCGGCACACCCTTTGTCTTCGATGATATTCCTGCCATCGTCGAGAATCCCACGATCCGTCGTCTCTCGGCGCTGGGTGAGGTGCTCGCTCCCCAGCGAGTCGGAGGACTCACAGTGGCGGGACGTCCGGTCGTCAATCTGAGTCTGGCCCTCAATCATGCGATCGGGGGCTATGGCGTGGCCGGGTATCATATTTTCAATCTCGCCGTGCACTTGGCGGCGGCGCTGGCGCTCTTCGGTCTCGTGCGGCGCACCCTCCTGCGGCCGTCGTTGCGCACGCGCTTCGGGGCCGCAGCGCTGCCGCTCGCCGCGTGCGTGGCCGCGCTCTGGATGCTCCATCCTCTGCAAACCGAGTCGGTGACCTATATTGTCCAACGCGCGGAGTCGCTGGTTGGACTGTTCTATCTGCTGACGTTTTATTGCTTTGTTCGTGCGGTCACCGAGCCGAAGGCATGGCGTTGGCCGATTCTCGCCACGATCAGTTGTGCCCTGGGTATGGCGACCAAGGAGGTCATGGTGTCGGCTCCGTTGCTCGTCTTGCTCTATGATCGCACCTTTTTCGGCGGTTCCTGGCGCGAAGCCTGGCAACAGCGGGGACGACTCTGGTTGGCGCTCGCGGCCACTTGGCTGTTACTCGTCGCGCTCATGCTGAGCACGGGGGGCCGCGGTGGCACGGCCGGGCTCGGGATAGGTATGTCGTCGTGGCACTATTTGCTCACCCAGTGCCGGGCGACTGTGACTTATTTGGGGCTGAGCGTGTGGCCGCATCCGCTGGTGTTTGACTATGGGCTCGGATTGGACCGGGAGCTGTGGGCGGTTTTGCCGCAGGCGCTGTTTTTGGTCGGGCTGTTCGCCGGCTCGGCGGTGTTGGTCTGGCGCCGCGCTCCCGCGGGTTTTCTCGCGGCGTGGTTTTTCGCGCTGTTGGCCCCCAGTTCGAGTGTCGTCCCGGTGGTGACCCAAACGATGGCCGAACATCGCATGTATTTGCCGCTCGCTGCCGTGGTGGTGCTGGTGGTCCTCACGCTGCAAGCGTGGCTGGGGCGGCGCTCGTGGTGGATTTGGCTCGCGCCGGCAATTGCCTGCGCCGGTGCAACGGCCGCCCGCAACACCGACTATCGCAGTGACCTCGCTCTCTGGACCGACACCGCGGTCAAGTATCCGGCGAATGCCCGGGCGCACAACAATCTCGGTCAGGCGCTCTTTCGCGCCGGTCGTGTCCCGGAGTCGATTTCACGTTACCACGAGGCGTTGCGTCTGCAGCCGAACTACCCGGAGACGCATTACAATCTCGGCGCGTCACTCGGCCTGCTGGGCGACAATGCCGGGGCCATTGAGCACTATCAAAGCGCCGTGCGCCTCGAGCCCGGGTATCTCGCCGCCCTCAATAATCTCGGCAATGCGCTGATGCGGGCCGGTCGTGTGCCCGAGGCGCTGGGGCATTATGAAGAGGCATTGCGTCGCGATCCGGAGTTCGCCCAAGGGCACACGAATCTGGGTAATGCGCTGCTGCAGACGGGGCGCGCCGCCGATGCGCTACCGCATTTCCGGCGGGCGTTGGAGCTCCAGCCCGCGTCCGCGGAAGCGCACTACAATTTGGGCAACGTGCTGGCTGCGACTGACCAGAT
Source organism: Opitutia bacterium (assembly GCA_947453695.1). Lineage (GTDB taxonomy): Bacteria > Verrucomicrobiota > Verrucomicrobiia > Opitutales > Opitutaceae > GAS368. The sequence goes on along the minus strand of CANGHW010000056.1, from coordinate 19,919 downwards.
GCCGGCGGCTTTGCAGCAATTCACCGAGGCCGTCCGACTGCAGCCAGACTACGCCGCGGCGCACGTAAATGCCGGCAACGCGCTGTTGCAGCTCGGGCGGGTGGCTGAGGCCATCACGTCTTACGAGCAGGCCGTCGCTCTCAATCCCAAGTTACCAGACGCGCGTTTCAATCTCGGCTCGGCCTTGCTTGATCGCGAACGGTGGGCCGAGGCCGCATCGCACCTGGAGCAAGCCGTGCAGCTCCGCCCGGCGTGGGGCGAGGCCCGGCGCGCCTGGGGGTTCGCGTTGTTGCGGCTTGGGCGGCGGGCCGAAATGGTGGCAAACTTTGAGGCGTGGGTGCAGGCGGCCCCTGAGGACCCGGCTGCCCGGGAGGCCTTGCGCGAGGCAAGGGCGTTGGGGGCGGATGGTAAGCCGTAGCCTGTCGATAGTTCTCTTAGTTACCTTTTCGGAGGGCCGGTGGTTGATGGTCTCTCGATTTCAGGCGGACGGCACGGCGGGTGTGCCCATGTCTTTCCACCTCCGTCGGCTGCGGTTGCCGCAATGGAGCGGGAGCGTGCACGGTGGGTTCGGTGCTTTGCTACCGCGCGAGGAGCGTGCGCAGTTGGGCCAGATTGCGCTGTGCCTCCGGATAGTCGGGGCGGAGACGCACGGCGGCTTCGAACTCCCGGCGCGCGTCGGTGAAGCGTTCCAGTCGTGCGTAGGCGACGCCGAGATTGTGATGCGCTTCGGCATCGTTGGGGTGAAGGCGCACGGCGGCCTCATAGTGCTTCTGCGCTGCGGCAGTGTGACCTAGCCCGATCAGCGTGTTGCCCAGCTTGAAGTGGGCGTCGGCGTAGTCGGGCTGCAGTCGGAGGGCGGTTTCATAGCTGGACATGGCTTCTTCGCTGCGGTGGAGCGCGGCTAGGGCATTACCCCGGCCAAAGTGAGCCCCGGCATGCTGCGCCTGCGCGGTGATCACGGCGTCGTATTGGGTAATCGCCTCTGCCGGTCGCCCGGAGATTTGGAGGGCACCCGCATAAGTTACCCGAAACTCGAGGTCGGTGGGCTGCAGGCGAAGGGCGGTGCGATACTCCGCGAGTGCGTCGTCGATTCGACCGAGCGAAGCCAGGGCGGAGCCAAGGTTGAAGTGAGCATCGGCATAGTCGGGCCGAAGGCTCAGCGCGGCGGTGAAGGCTGCCGCGGCGTCGTTGGCGCGGTTTAGGCCTGCGAGCGTAACCCCGTGATTGTAGGCGTAGAGCGCCTCGCGGGGCCGCAGGCGGCGGGCCTCGTCGTAGTGGGGGAGCGACGTTTCCGGTGCTCCGGTTCGGCTCAGGAGCAGCGCGAGGTTGTTGTGGGTTTGGGCCTCCGTCGGGGCTAGGCGGAGTGCCTGGCGGTAGGCGAGGATCGCTTCGTCGCGCCGGCCGGCGCGTGCGAGCGCGTGGGCGAGGTTGTAGTGGTAGTGTGCTTCATCCGGCAGGAGTCGCACCGCTTCGCGGTGGTGGATGATGGCTTGGTCAAGCTGCCCGGCGGCTGCGTAGGCTTCGGCCAGCCCGGCTTGGGCGCGCGGATTGAGCGGTCGCTGTTGCACGGTGCGCGACCAGAGCGCGATGGCCGAGCGATAGTCGTGATTCCGGGCGACCGTGGCGGCTCCGCCCGCCGCGGCGAGGAGCGCGCACACTGCGAGCGAACGGGCGCCGCCGTAGCGGTGCAGCACCACCACGCCCGCGGCCACCACAGCCGCGAGGGGGAGATACATCCGATGCTCCACGATCATTTGGATTGTGCCGGGAGCGAGTGACGTGGGCGCCAGAATGATACAAAACCACGCACCGAGAAATCCGGCGCGGGGGTGTTTGACCAGAGCCCAGGCGGTCGCCGCGACGAGCGGCCCGACCAACGCGGCGTAAGGCAGCAGGTCTCCCGCTCGCTCGACCCAAAAAGTTCCGTATTCAAAAGTCAGAGGCTCCGGCCACACGGCGATCCGGAGGTAGTGTGCGACTGCCTTGAACTGTGTCAGCGGATACGCCCAGAGGGGCTGGCCGACGCCGAGGCCGACGGTGCCGCCGCGGTTTCCGCCCGTGCTCCAGATCAGCAGGCCCAACAACAGCCAGGTCGCGCCGAGGGCGAGGTGCAGCGGGCGGCGTTTCTGCCAGGCCGCGCGCCACGTGCCGGCGAAAAACGTCCGGTCGCACAACAGCACCAGCAGGGGCGCGGTCACCATGGTTTCCTTGGTTGCCATCCCGAGCGTGCATGCGACGACGCAGGCCAGCCGCCACCGCCCCGCGCCCGCCGGCGCGTCGACCGCCCGCGTGAAAGCATAGAGCGTGAAAAAATAGAAAAGCCCGGTGAGGGACTCCGCCCGTTGCACGGTATAGGTTACAGCCTGTGTTTGCAGGGGGTGCAGGGCCCAGAGTGCGGCGATGGCCAGGGCGAGTCGGTCGGTCGTGGGGCGGGAGGCCGCGAGCGCCCGGGGCAGCAGGCGCCGGGCGAGACCAAACAAGGTGAGGGCCGCGGCGGAGTGAATCAGGGCGTTGAGCGCATGATAGCTCCAGACGGCCGGTCCGCTGAGGGCATAGTTGAGCGCAAACGAGAGGTTGAGCAGGGGGCGGCCGCTGACCGTGACGCCTCCGGGTAGGTCCGGTGCGAGCACCGAGGTGAGTGGCCAGAGGGTGCGGAGGGTGGGGTTGTCCGCGATGGCCTCCACGTCGTCATAGAGGAAGGGGACTCCCCAAGTGTTGGCATAGACTGCCAGCACCACCAGCCCGAGTAGGGCAGGGGCGACAAAAGAACCCGTAGGCCGGTCCAGTGGGACCGGCGGCAGATCCTGACGCGCAAGGGCAGGGGAGTTCTTCACCGTGGTGCGCGTCACACAATTCGCGCTACGGCGGGTTTCCAATCCCTCATTTGCGCCGAATCGGACGGTCTGACGCCCCTTTAACCTTATCCTGTCTTGCGAGTTTGGTGACAGTTTTTCGCAGGAGAGGGGGTGTTTGTGTGCTGGGGATCAATACAGTTGTGCGCGGTATGGCCCGGGGTGGGACGGACGGGGGTTTTTTCACGGGTTTTGTCCCCGGACTTTAGCCTTTTCAGAGGTAAAAATACCGACCGATAGCTAGTGCCGCGGGATTTTCCCTCGGGGGAAAGTTCGGCGCGGTCTCGCAAGCCCAAAATCGGGGGAAAATTCACACTTTTATCGCTACAAACCAGTTGACGGACTATACCGTGAATCCCATCCGTTGTGGTCGATGCGAGGGGGGACCACATCCTGTTGTGGTCAGCAAGGCGTTAATAAGTTCTAGTAACTTATCATCGCCAGCGACCGCCGTGCGTCGAAATAACACCCTTTTTTCGTCCGGTTTCCATCTCCCTTTTCCTTTCGGCTCCATGCAAAAGACCTTCACTGTCGGCTCCAAAACCTTCGTCCTCGATCAGGACAAGGCGGAGGCTGCGTTCGCGGCCAAAAAGGTCATTAACGGTCGCGAGACCATGACCTTTAATCTCCTGCCCCTGAAATATCAGTGGGCCTATGACCTTTATCGCAAGATGAAGGCAAATCACTGGGAGCCGGAGGATATCCCGATGGGTAAGGATATTGAGCAGTGGCGCGATGAAAAGGCGGTCTCGGACGTCGAGCGTTGGATCATCCGCATGGGAATCGGTTACTTTTCGGCAGCCGAAGGCATCGTCGGCGACAATATCCAGCACGTCGTCCGTGAGCTCGTGACCGCTCCGGAGCTCAAGCTCGTGCTGGGTCGGCATGCTCACGAGGAGAACATCCATGCCGACTCGCTGCTCTACATGATCGCCTCGCTGCAGATCAATCCGCACGAGTGCGAGGCCATGTTCGAGGACATTCCGACGATCGTCCGGAAGAATGAGTTCGTCACCAAGACCTCCCGGTCCCTGCGCCGCGACCTCGATCTCACCCTGCCCGAAAACAAGAAGCTGCTCGCGAAGAACATCTTCGTCTTCGGCCAGTGCATGGAGGGCACCCAGTTCTACGGCCTCTTTGGCATGGTGCTTTCGCTCTATCGGCAGAACAAGTTCCCCGGCATCGGCCAGATGTTCCGCTACACCCTCCGCGATGAGTCCAACCACATCGAGGTTTTCCGCAATCTGTTCATGGATCTCGTCGAGGAAAACCGCGAGATCTGGACCACCGAGTTCAAGGAGGAGCTCCGCGCCCTGATGCGCGAAGCGGTTACCCTGGAAAAGGAGTTCATCCGCGATTGCCTCCCCGTGAATGCCGTCGGTCTGGCTGTCGACGAGTTCGTCACCTATATCGACTATATCGCCGATCGTCGCCTCGAGGGCGTCGGTCTCGAGCCGCTCAATGCCGGGATCAAGAACCCGCTTCCGTGGCTCGCCGAGATGATGGACATCAAGAAGGAGCAAAACTTCTTCGAAGGTCGCGTCACCGAATATCAAAAAGCCTCCTCGCTCAACGTCGCCGCCGACGACGAGCTCTGAGTTGCCACCGTCCGGTCGCTCCTCCGCTCCTTTTGTTAGTTTTCTTCTTCGTCTAGCTTACTCCAAACCCCTCCTCCGTCTCCGTGTCGATGCCCTCCGTGGGTTGCGCCACGGACCGTTCATCTATCCGCCGTCCGCTGCCGCCCGATTGTTTCATTTCCGTTAACTTCCGCCTCCCTTTGCCATGAGCACACCTTCCCTTGCGCACGATCTCGCCCTTAAGCGCACCGTCCACACTCCCGTTGAACAGAAACCCCACTACGCGTGGCGTGATGTCGTAGCTGCGGAGGCCGTCGAGCTCCCCAATGTCATCCTCCTTTGCCCGCACGGCGAAGAGAAGTTCGTGCTCGCTGAGGTTGCCGACACCTTGGGCAAGGCCCTGACCAATGTGCACCTCGCCCGCGGTGAGAAGGACATCTTCACCGACACCAACCGCGCCTGGGTCGCCCGCATCTGCCGCGAGGTCGCGAACAATCTCGCCGAGCTCTCCCGCACGCAGTCGCCCGTCCGTCTCTCGCTCAATGCGCTCTACGAGCTCATCGAGAAGACCCTCGTCGACAACAACGCCTACTTCGTCGCCAAAAGCCTCCTCCTCAACCGCGCCCGCAAGATCGCCATCGACCGCGATGTCGCCGCCTCTTCGACCCTCCGCGTCATTCGCCGCAACAACCAGGTCGTCCCGTGGAGCGAGCAGAAGGTCGAGATCGCCGTCCGCAAGACCTTCCTCTCCCTCCAGCGCGACTCCGCTCCCGCCGTCGCCATTACCCGCGCCGTCACCGAGCGCGTCCACTCCTCCAAGCAGTCCTTCGTCCACATCGAGGAGATCCAGGACATGGTGCAGGAAGAGCTGATGAAGTCCGGTCACTTCAAGGTTGCCGAGGCCTACATTCTCTTCCGTGCGCAGCGTGCCGTCGCCCGCGATACTGGCACTGCGGATTCGGAGGCGCCGTTTGCCGCCCCGGCCACCGCTTCCCCCGCGCAGGAAACCATGATTCTCGTCAAGCGCGCCAATGGTGAAAACACCTTCTGGGACGGCGCTGACCTCCGGAAGCGCATCGAGTTTGCCCGCATCGGCCTCGACCTCTGCCTCTCCAATGACGAGATCGAAGCCGAGCTCCGCCGCTCGGTTTACGACCAGATCTCCCAAAAGGACCTCGATGCCACCATCGTCCTCAATTCGAAGACGCTCATCGAGAAAGACGCCGACTTCGCCAAGTTCGCCGGCCGCATCCAGCTCACCTACATCTACGAAGAGATTCTCGGCTGGGACATCATGCGCGACGGCCTCGGCGCCCTGAAGACCGCCCACCAGCGCGCCTTCAAGAAATACCTCGAGCACGGCGTCGCCATCAAGCGCCTCAACCCGCGTCTCCTCGACTACGATCTCTCCAAGCTGGCCGCCGTCCTCGATCCGTCCTCCGACCTCGAGTTCGACTTCCTCGGCATCCAGACGATGTATGACCGCTACCTCATCATCGACAAATCGCAGAAGAATTCGAAACGCATCGAGACCCCGCAGTTCTTCTGGATGCGTGTGTCGATGGGCCTGATGCTCGACGAAAAGGGCGACCGCGAGTCCCGCGTTACCGGCCTCTACGAACTCTACAAGAGCCGCCGCTTCTGCTCTTCCACGCCGACGCTGTTCAACTCCGGCACGCTCCACTCCCAGCTCAGCTCCTGCTACCTCTACTACGTCGACGATTCCCTCGAGGGCATCATGTATCGTGGTATCGCCGAAAACGCCTTCCTCGCCAAGTGGGCGGGTGGCCTCGGCGGCTCGTGGACCGCGGTCCGCGGCACCGGCGCCTACATTGCCGGCACCAACGGTGAGTCCCAGGGAGTCATCCCGTTCCTCAAGCTCCACAACGACCAACTCGTCGCCGTCAACCAGGGCGGCAAGCGCAAGGGCTCCGGCTGCGCCTACCTCGAGTCGTGGCACAACGACATCTTCGAGTTCCTCGAGCTGCGTAAGAACACCGGCGACGACCGCCGCCGCACGCACGACATGAACACGGCGAATTGGATTCCCGACCTCTTCATGAAGCGCATGGAGGCCCGCGGCACCTGGACGCTCTTCCGCTCCAACCAAGTTAAAGATCTCCACGAGCTCTACGGCCAGGCCTTCGAGAAGCGCTACATCGAGTATGAGAAGCTCGCCGAAGAGGGGAAGATTCAGGGCCAGAAGATCGAGGCCCTCGAACTCTGGAAGAAGATGCTCTCGATGCTCTTCGAGACCGGTCACCCGTGGATCACCTTCAAAGACGCCTGCAACATCCGCTCTCCGCAGGATCACTGCGGCGTCATCCACTCGTCCAATCTCTGCACCGAGATCACGCTCAACACGAGCAACGACGAGACCGCCGTCTGCAATCTCGGCTCCGTCATCCTCGAGAGCCACCTCCTGAAGGACGGCTCCCTCGATCACAAGAAGCTCCGCGAGACCATCCGCATGGCCGTCCGCGCGCTCGACAACGTGATCGACATCAACTTCTACCCGACCGAGGCCGCCAAGCGCTCCAACCTCCGCCACCGCCCGATCGGTCTCGGCGTGATGGGCCTCGCGCACGCGCTCTACATGAAGGGCATCCCCTTCGCGTCCGACGCCGCCGTTGATTTCAACGACGAGGCCATGGAAGCCATCGCCTACTACGCCTACGAGGCCAGCGCCGAGCTCGCCGGTGAGCGTGGCACCTACTCCTCTTACAAGGGTTCCAAGTGGGACCGCGGCCTCCTCCCGCAAGACACGCTCGATCTCCTGGAGAAAGAGCGCGGCGTGCAGGTCGAAGTGCCCCGCGGCGGCAAGATGGACTGGTCGCCCGTCCGTGCGAAGATCGCGCTCCACGGCATGCGCAACAGCAACGTGCTCGCCATCGCGCCCACCGCCACGATCTCCAACATCACGGCCACGAGCCCCTGCATCGAGCCCACCTACAAGAACCTCTTCGTTAAATCGAACCTCTCTGGCGAGTTCATCGTCCTGAATCCCTTCCTCGTGAAGGACCTCAAGGCCCGCGGCCTTTGGGATCAGGACATGATCGACAACCTGAAGTATTTCGACGGCGAGCTGAAGGACATCGACCGCATCCCGGCCGACCTGAAGGCCCGCTACCTGACCGCCTTCGACATCGACGCCAAGTGGATCATCGATGCCGCCGCGCGCCGCCAGAAGTGGATCGACCAGGCCCAGAGCGTGAACCTCTGGATCAAGACGCCCGACCTCAAGACCCTGAGCCACATGTATCGCCAGGCGTGGCACGTGGGCCTCAAGACCACCTACTACCTCCGCAGCCTCGGCGCCTCGAACATCGAGAAGGCCACGATCGCGGTGAAGAAGGAAGTCCGCGGCGCCATCAAGGAAGGCCAGGACGGCGGTCAAAATTCCGGTGACACCGGTGGCACGCACAGCAAGGAGCAGGTCAAAGCCGACGCCGCCACCGCGGCCGGCAAGAAAACCTTCACGGCCGAGCAAAAGCTCGCCTGCTCCATCGAAGCGATGCGCAACGGCGAGGCCTGCGAAGCTTGTCAGTGAGTTCTCTCTAAAACCAAAGCCCCGGCGAAAACCGGGGCTTTTTCGTGTTTATGGCCGAAGTTCAAATTCACGGATTCACGTTCGAGAAGTGGGTGTGCGAAACCTTTTTCGACGGACACACCGGAAGCTACATGCGCAAATGGGATGTCGCGCCTGAAGCCAACTACGGCCCGGCTATCCCGGTGCCTTGTCGTGGTTTGCCCGTATCTATCAAAACTGCGAAATATGGTTCGCCGATTGGCTTGGGAGACATTCTGCGGCAGCGACAAATCGATGTGCCTTTCCTTATGATTGTCGGGTTTTGGCGTCAACGAACACTCTCGGAGAAGTGGATCGAGGATATTGGTGTGGCCGAGTTTTCGTTGGAAAAATGGTCAGACTTATGGGGCCGGCTTTCACTAGATCATCTGCGCTCCGTCGATCTTGTTGTGAAGAATATGGACTCGCACTACTCCGAAGTCCGTCGGCAAGCACGAGAATGGAAGAAGACGACGCCAGAGGTCTCCTCGTCGTCGTTTGTCGTAAATCCCAAGATCGATTCAAAATCGCAGCGGCGGATTCAGTGCTCGTTGCCTTCGAGCGTCTTTTGGACTGCGGTGGGCCGTGCGCCACAGCGGCTGGATGCGCCCGAGCTTTGGGGTGTGCCTTTCCCTAATCCAATGTCGTCGTCAGCACGTTCGTTCGGTGGTTAAGCCTCAATTGTGTCGACAGCCAGCCGAACCAAAATCCGAATCAATCCGCGTGATGAAGACCAACTCAGTGATTTGTGGCGACGCTGTGGCCGAGCTGCGTCGGCTTGAGACCCATTCGGTCCAGGTAGTCGTCGCCGATCCACCCTACTACAACGTGCTCGTCGAGCAAGGTTGGGATACCCAGTGGAAAGCGGTGGAAGAGTATCTCGCCTGGTGCCGCGATTGGGTCGCTGAGTGCATGCGAGTCCTTAAGGACGACGGCCTTTGCTTCATTTTCGGCCAGCCGGGCAAACGTGAGCATGTGTTCATTCACCTGATGTCCGAACTGTGTCGCCGGCATCAATTTCACGACCTGATTATTTGGAATCGCGTCGTGGGCTACAACGAGCGGCGCGACAGTTTTACTCCGGCCTACGAGATGGTGCTGGTTCTTCGAAAATGCGCCGCACCGAAGTTCAACAAAGGAGCCGTGCGCGAGCCCTACAGCAGCGAGAAGATCGAGACCTACCTCCGCGATAAGCGTTACAAGGATCGCGACGCCCGCATGAAGCACCTGCTCGCGGGAAAGTTCGCCACCAACATCCTGAGCGTGCCGAGCTTGAAGGGATCTTCGAAAGAGAAGTGCGGTCATCCGAGTCAGAAGCCCCTCGATTTGATCGCCAAGCTCGTCTCCTGTGCGAGCGACCCAGACGACCTCGTGCTCGATCCTTTTCTCGGCTCAGGCACCACTGCGGTTGTGGCCGAAAGCCTTGGTCGCCGCTGGCTTGGTATTGAGGTGAATCCGATCTTTGTCGAACTGGCCCGCCAGCGCGTTGTGACTGCTCGTGACCTGCTCACGTCTTCGAACGTTGAGGGAGCGCCTTGCGCACGAGCCATTGCCTGAACGGGTTACCACCTGAAGGTCCAGTCCCTGACCGCGTTCGATATCGACGCCAGGTGGATCGGTCGCGACAGCTGCAGAGGTCTGCGTCGACCTTTGAGCCTAGTTTTAATTTATCCGTTCAACGAAAAATTGAATATAAAACTGGGCACTCCCCGACCCAGCCGTCCCACGGCGGAGGGTTGCGCTGTCACATTCGCCTTGTTGTTCGACCTATTGAATTACGCGTAATGTGCTGATCGAAGGTTGGCCGGCTTGCCATGAGCGTCGAAGCATACTCCGGCGCGCTGTTTTCCGAGATTCACCTGCCTCGGGGGCTGCGGCTCAAAGGCGGTGCGAGCGGTAATTGCGCTGGTCGCTCGGACCAGAAAAGCTGGCACCCATGGCTCACCGCGTCGAGATCACCTACTGCACGAAATGTCGCTGGCTCCTGCGCTCGGCGTGGATGGCGCAGGAGTTGTTGACGACCTTTGAGACGGAGCTGGCCGAGCTGGCGCTCAAACCCGGCACGGGCGGAATCTTCGAGGTGCGGGCCGATGGCGAACTCGTCTGGTCGCGCAAGGCGCAGGGCCGCTTTCCCGAGATCACCGAGCTCAAGCAACTGGTGCGTGACCGCATCGCGCCCGGTCGCGATCTCGGTCACTCGGATCGAAAGTCCGCGGGCGGGGAGTCGGCCTGAGGAAGGCTCACGTCCGGCCCGCGCGACGACTCACTCGCGGTGGAGGCGGGCCAGTTCGGCGCGGGCGAGGCGGTGCTCGTAGTAGTTGCGCACCCCCGTGGCGACGGACTTCTCCAGCGAGACCCGCGCGGCGTCGCGCTGGCCGGCGAGGAGTTCGGTGATGCCGATGTAGTAGTGGGCTTCGCAGAGCCGTTCCTTCCGGTTCGGCACTCCGCCGGTCTCGGCCTCGGCGAGGAGGCGCGCCGCGGGAATTTGTTGCGAGAGATACTGGCCGATCAATTTGCCCCAGCCGAGGCGCCAGGTGGCGACGGTCGCGGTAAAGTCGGCGATCTGTTCCGGTTGCTGGCCGCGCCGGCGCGCCAGCAGGAGGAAGAACTCGCTGTATTCATCGTTTTTCCGGCGGTTGAGTTTTAGTGCGGCCACGAGGTCCTCCTCCGCGCCGCTCCATTCGGCGCGGGCGAGTTGGATCAAACCGTGCGCGCGCAGGGCGATCGCGTCGCGGCGCACGGCCACGAGTCGCTCGGCCGCGGTGAAGGCCGCTTCGAAATTGCCCGCATCGAAGTGGGTCTCGACGCGCTCACGCAGGACGAGGAAGTCTGCGGCCCCGGCGGCCTCGGCGCGGTCGATGGCGCGCAGGGCTTCCTCGGGCAGGCCCACATAGCGCAGGGCGGTGGCCCGCATGAGGTGCGCTGTGCCTTGCTCTGGTTTGAGCGCGACCAACGTGTCGAGATCGGTGAGGGCCTCGCTCCAACGTTTCAAATTGAGCAGGAGGGCGCCGCGGCCGAAGAGCAGATCTGTCCGCAGTTCGCCCGCCGGTTCGAGCTCCAGTCCGCGCCCGTAGTTTTGTCGGGCCTTTTCAGCCTGGCCGGTCTGGGCCTCGGCGCGCGCCCGCAGGAGGAAGTATTCCGCGGTGCGGCTGGCGGGGCCGCTCAGAGCCGCGAGATCGGTGAGCACCTCGTTATACTTGCGTTGCTCGTCCCGGACCTGCGCGCGGCGGAAGCGGGCACGGGTATAGCCGGGGTCGAGCCCGAGTGCATTCTCGAGATCTGTGGCGGCCGTTTCCTTTTCCCCGCTGCGGAAGAGCACGACACTGCGCCAATACCACAGGCGGGGATGAGTGCGGTCGAGCTTGAGAGCGGCATCGAGCTCGCGGCGGGCGGCGGCGTGGTCGTCCGGAGTGTCGAGCGCGTAGCCGAGGAGGCCGCGGGCGAGGGCGTTGCGCGGCTCGCGTTCGAGGAGCTCGCGCGCAGCCCGGGCGGCGGCCGGGAGGTCGCCGGCGTAGAGCAGGAGTTCGATGTGCAGCAGCTCGCGGTCCGGCACCTCGGGATCGAGCGCGAGCGCGGCGTCGAGGTCCTGGCGGGCGGGGCCGATTTCATCGCGCTCCAGCCGGCACCGGGCGCGGAGTAGGTGAGCGGCGGCCGTGGGGGTGAGCTCGATGAGTTCGTCACATGCCTCGATCGCGTCGTCGAGGTCGCCGCGGGAGAGCGCGGAGCGGGCGGAGTTTTCGAGGGGGCCGGTTTTCAGTTTCTTGCGGTCCCCGGCGGAGAGTCCGCCAAAGAGTGCGGTGCGCTCCTCCGTGGCCGGGTGGGTGCTGACATAGGTGGAGTTCCGTTGGAGGGAGACCTGGGCGTCCTCGAGTTTGGCGAGGATCAGCGCAAAGGCGTGCGGCGGGATCCCTCGCTCGCGCAGGAGCGCGAGGGCGAACTGGTCGGCTTCACGCTCGAGATCGCGCGAGTAGCCGGCGGTGAGCAGGGAGATCGGAATGGTCGCGGCGACCGAGGTGAGAGTGGACACATCGCCGGTGACCGCGGCGACCACCAGCAGGGCAAACGATCGCTCCAGCAGGCTCCGCACTCCGTGGCGCCGCTCGAGGTGGCCGAGTTCGTGGGCGAGCACCGCGGCGATTTCGTCGTCATCCGCCGGCAGGCGCACGAGCTCATCGGTTACGACGATCATGCCACCGGGCAGCGCGAAGGCATTGGGCAGGCCGCCCCGCATGGAGCGAAATTCCAGCCGCGGGCGCTGTCCGGTCGGACGCAGGCGCTCGAGTTGTTTCTCCACGCGGCGGCGTTCCTCCGGGCGCAGCGCGGAGGCGGAAAAGTAGGGCGCGATCGCGGTGAGCGTGACTTGGCCGATGCGTTGGTCGATGTCCGGCGGCACGCCGGCCGCCACCGTGCGGGCCAGCACGGGCAGGCCGAAGTAAACGAAAGCGGCCACGGCGACGACCACGCCGAGGCATGCGGCCGCCGCGATGCGCTGCTGGGATTCGAGGAAGTGAATCAGCCGCGCGGCGCGGCTGCGGCGGCGCACAGCGAGGGCGTCGTCGATCGCATCGTTGTCGGAACTCTCAATCACGCCGCCGTCGGGGAGATAGAGGAAGCGCGGCACCTGCCCGAGCCGGTCGCTCACGCGGACGTCGCCAAGCGCGAATTCGCGACCGAGGCCTTCGCCCGAAAGACGCAGCTGCCCTTCCGCCGTGAACTCACCGGTGACGGGAAGTCCGGTGGCGCGTTCACCGTCGAAGTGGATGCCGGTAAACGTGCTCACAGGCCGAAGTCGACGCCGACAAATTCCGCGGCCATGTCACCGGTGGCACTGCCGGTCGCGCCGCCGAGGCGCTGGATTCCGTCGATCGGCCCGGCCGGGATGAAGTGCAGGCAGGATGCGGCGTAGCGGTTGGCGCGCACCGTGGCCCAGGGGTAGAGCAGTCCGGCGGAGAGGAGAATGGCGCCGAGGTTGGCGAGCTGGAGTCCCAGCCAGCGGTTGGTGCTGAGCCGGGCCCGGAAGCGGTGTTCGTCGAGCCGAGTGTGGTTCCAGACGTGATTGAAGAGTTGGGCGAAGATGAGTTCGCGGCAGACGAAGAAACCGAAGCCGTAGAGCACGAAGAACGGGATCATCTCCACGAAGTCGGGTTGGACGCCGGGATGGCTCTTGGCCATCACGGCCAGATAGCCGCCACCGATCATGAGCGCGGCGAACATCAGCGCGCCGGCGGCAAAGTAGGCCGTGTAAAACGGCCCCGCGCCGCCATCGAAGCGGAAGTAGGCGTCGCCGTAGCGGTGATGGTTGACCACGTAGTCGCGCTTCGAGCGCTGCCACGCCGGATAGTAGAACCCGAGCGTGAGCACGATGAACAGCGGCTCGAGGAGGTAGACCTTGACCGCCGGGCTGAGGTGCGCGGTGAAGCGGAAACGCAAACCGCGATAGACCGTCTGGTGCGCGTTGAAGCTCAGCGAGCGCACGACCACCCACGGCAGCAGGAGCACGCCCACGATGATGGCACCGGCCCGCGCCCACGGATAGACCGTGCCGAAGAGACTGTAGGCCAGAAACAGCGCGACCACGAGCAGGTGGCCGATCAAGAGTCGCACCGGCGAGGCCCGGTAGTCGAAGCGATGGCCGAGCAGTTCCGTGCTCCCGCGCAGATACCGCCGGCGCCGCACCCGCGCCCAGGGGAAGAAGAGGCCGAACGTGAGCAGGGTGAGGAGCGTATTCACGATCCAGATCCGGAAAAACTCATCCGCCCGGCCATGAAACTGAATCGGGTGCTCCAGCGGCGGCGGCGGTGTAGCCGGCATCGCGGGCAGAGGCGGCACGTCCAACACCGGCGGTTCGAGTGCAGCGGCGACGGAGGGGGCCCCTTCGAGCGCGGGCGGCACAACGGCCGTCTCGTTTGCGGAGACTGCCGCTGCGATTTCTGGGACGGCAATTTCCTCCGGTGTCACCACGGGCGGCGGCGCGGGTAGGTCCGGCGTCACCACGGGATCGAGCGCGGGCGGTAATGGATCGGGCACCGGCGCGGGCGGGGGAGTGGGATCGGAGGACACGGGGAGCGGGGGCGAGCCGGGGGACGTGGGAGCGCGCTGAGGAAGCGGAGGGCCGCGAGCTGAGGGCGATCCGCGGAAAAAAACAACGCCAGATCGTGTCTTGCAGCGCCGTGTCTCCCGTCGCTCACGGCGGGCCGCGCGGCCGTGGGCGTGGTCGCGATCGCGGCGAGCCGCGGCGCCCCTTTTTCGGCGGCTCCTGCCCGCGCGGAGGACCGCGGAATTGATTAATTGCAAATAAAGGGTGCGAGCCGTGGCCCCTTTTTCCGCGCGATCACGCTTATAGGGGCGAACACCTCCTCCCATGATTAACTCGCCCACACCGCATACTCCTCGTCCCCGTCGGCTCGGTGCCCACTGGTTCTCCCGCTCGCTTCAGGCCCTCTCCCTCGCCGCTGTCGTGGCGGGCGGCCTCGCCTTCACCGACGCCCGCGCCGAGGTGATCTTCTCGCGCACCAGCGCGACCAACGAAGGCTGGCAGTTCTACACCACGACCTTCTGGCCGACTTACTCCGGCAACTACACCCTGCGCTTCAGCATCACCGCCTGCCCCGGCAATCGCGACAGCTCGATCTTCGTCGACGATGTCTCCGTCACCGGCGTCACGAATGTCTTTTCTTCCGGCTTTGAAACGCCGGCCCTGAGCGCCAACGCGTTTACCTATCCGGCGCCCACGCCCAACGGCGTCGCCACACTCGCCAACAGCGGCTGGACCTTCAGCAACTACAGCGGTCTCCTCAATGGCACGGGCCTCGGCTCCGCCTGGAACAATCCCAATCTCACTGCACACGGTGGCAGCCAGCGTGCCTTCATTCAGGCCTACAACGCCTCCACTTCCGGTCTCAATGGCAACAGCGGCATCGCCACCCTCTCGGCCATTGCTTCGGCCCCGATGGCCCTGACCGCCGGCCAGCCCTATTTGATTTCCTTTTGGCAGGCCTCGCGCGCCGGCTCGACCGATTCCGGCATTCTCACCTATGAGGTCGCCGTCGATCTCGTGCTGCCCGCCGGCCCCAAGGGCGATACCGGCGCCACGGGTCCGGCTGGCCCGCAAGGTCCGACGGGCGCGACGGGCGCGACGGGCGCGACTGGTGCCACGGGCGCCGCGGGTGCGACTGGCGCCGTGGGTCCGCAGGGTCCCGCGGGCGTTGCTGGTGCGTCGGGCCCGGCCGGTCCGGTGGGCGCGCAAGGTGCCCAAGGTTTGAAGGGTGATACCGGCGCTACGGGCGCGCAGGGTCCCATTGGTCTCACCGGCGCGACCGGTGCGACCGGCGCCGTCGGCCCTCAGGGTCCGCAAGGTTTGAAAGGTGACACGGGCGCCACGGGTGCCGTCGGTCCGCAAGGTTTGCCGGGCTTGAAGGGTGACGCCGGCGCGACGGGTGCGACGGGCGCAGTGGGCCCGCAAGGCCCCATCGGCCTTACCGGCCCGCAAGGTCTGAAGGGTGATACCGGCGCGGTCGGTCCCCAGGGTTCGGCCGGTCCGATCGGTGCCACGGGCGCTACGGGCGCAGTGGGTCCGCAAGGGCCGCAAGGCTTGAAGGGCGACACCGGCGCCACGGGTGCCACCGGCGCCCAGGGCATCGCTGGTCCGGCGGGTCCCGCTGGTCCGATGGGTCCGCAGGGGCTCAAGGGTGATGCTGGCGCCACGGGCGCTCAGGGCGTCGCCGGTGCTGCTGGTCCCGCGGGTCCTGCCGGTGCGGTCGGTCCGATGGGGCCCCAGGGTCTCGCCGGTCCGGCCGGCGCTCCCGGTGCGAAGGGCGACACGGGCGCCACGGGTGCGCGCGGCTTGCAGGGTGTGGCGGGCCCCGCCGGTCCGGTCGGTCCGCAAGGTGCCCAGGGTCTCCCCGGTGCCACCGCGGCCGGTTCAGCGCTGCTCGTCCAGGTTACGTCCTTCAGCAAGACGCCGCCAGCGGCCCCTGCCGGTTACGCCTTCGCCGGTTTCCTCAATCTCAATGGCAATGGCGAGGATGACGACGATGACCATGGCCGCTCCTCCAGCGAGAAGCCCTTCTACGCCGTCTACCTGAAGAAGTAAGTCCAGTTCCGGCCCGGTGCCCCCGGGCCTTTCCTCTCGCGACGCGGAGCTGCGGTGCCGCCGGTTTACCGGCCCCGAGCTCCGCGTTTGGCGTGGCTGGAGTCAGCGCACGCCGGTGCGTTTGCGGCTGCGGTCCGCCGCCCCGCGCTATTAGGCCAGCGCGGTCCGCTCGGTGGGTTGGCTGTTATTCGCACTGAGGGTGTAAGCTTTCCGGGGCGTGAGCGTCTCTGCGCCCATGCCTTGTGCCTTACCCCGGTCCGCTCATTCTCCTTCTCGCTTCCCGGGCAGTCTCCGGGCGAGGATTGGGCCGCGGAGATTTTTCCTGCTGGCCGTTCTTTGCGGAGCGGCGATGGGCGCGTCCGCCGGCCTCGCCGCCGAGACTCCGCCCTCCGTCCCCACGGATCGTCCGGTCAACTACGAGGCCTTTGGCGCCATCGGCGATGGCGTGGCGGACGATCTGCCGGCGATCGTCGCCGCCCACGCCTTTGCCAATACCCACCACCTGCCCGTCGTGACCAAGCCCGGCGCCACCTATCACCTCGGCCGTCGCGCGCTCACCGCCCAGATCAGCACCGACACCGATTGGGGCACCTCGCGCTTCATCATCGACGACACCGACGTCGAAAACAGCCGCACCTCGCTCTTCGCCGTGCGCTCCCTGCTGCCCCCCGTGAAGCTCGCGATCCCGCGTCTCACCCGCGACCAGCGGCGCCTCGATACTCCGCCGCCTCGCGATTGTTGGGTGCAGGTGGAAAATACCCGCAAGCGCGTCTACATCCGGCGCGGCCTCAATCAAAACAACGGCACGCCCCAGCGCGACTGCTTCATTGTGCGCCGCGATGGCACCATCGAGGGCGATATCGACTGGGATTACGCGACGATCACGCGCGTCGAGGCCCGGCCGCTCGACGAGTCGCCGCTCGTGCTCAAGGGCGGCGTCTTCACCACCACCGCCAACCGGTTGAAGGCCGAAAAAGGCTACAACTACTGGGCGCGCAATATCACCATCACGCGGTCCCACACCACGGTCATCGGGCTGACGCATCGCATCGTGGGTGAGGGCGAGTTTGGCCAGCCCTACGGCGGATTTCTCGCCGCCAGCAGTTGCGCCTACGTCACGTTCCGCGACTGCTTCGTCACCGGACACAAGACCTACTCGACGATCGGCTCCGCCGGCAAACCCGTGACGATGGGCACCTACGACCTCGCGGCCAACGACGTCGTGAACTTCACGCTGAGCGGCTGCCGCATGGATAACATTTGCGACTCCACCCGCTGGGGCGTGATCGGCACCAACTTCTGCAAAAACATCCTCCTCGAGAATTGCACGCTCTCCCGCATGGACACGCACCAGGGTGTCTCCGGCACCTACACGATCCGCGGCTGCACGCTCGGTCACGCCGGGCTCAACGCGATCGGCCGCGGCACCCTCACCGTGGAAGATACCACGCTCAACGGCCGGTCCCTCATCTCCCTCCGCAGCGACTACGGCAGCACGTGGGAAGGTGCGGTCATCATTCGCAATTGCCGCTGGATTCCCGGCTGCGGCGCGCCCGTGCAGCCCTACCTGCTCAACGCGGGCAACGATGGTCAGCACGACTTCGGCTATCCCTGCTTCATGCCGCGGGAGATCACGATCGACGGCCTCGTGATCGACGACCGCCAGCACCCCAAGGAATACAAAGGCCCCTTCCTCTTCACCGACCCGGACGCCGGCTCGAAGACCCAGGCCGCCCGCGCGTTTCCCTATCACACGACCGAGCAAATCACGCTTCGCCGCGTGAGTTTCCTGAGCGGACAGAAACCCCAGACCTCGCCCAACGCCGCCTTCAACGCCCGCGTGCGCGTGATCGAAGGGCAGTGAGCGCTGGCCCAGGGACTACACGGAACGGTGTGCGCTGCGGCGCATCCGGTGGGCGCACATGGTCAGACGGTGCCCGCGAAAGACGCGAATGAAGCGAAAGACGGAATGATAGAGGGTAGGGACGCCTCTCCGAGGCGTCCGGGGTAGGAACACAGTAAAGGTGTTTGCCCGCGGAAAACACGGAATACACGGAACGGTGTGGTTGGATACGGAGGAGAGAACCACGAAAAACACGAAAGGGGGGCGGTCCGACGGTGGGCTTGCCCAGTCGCTCAGTTCGAGCCCTGTCGCTTCGCTCGGTAACTCAACCCTCAACTTTCAGCCCATTCTTCCAGCGTGTTGGAGCGGCTGAAAAAAACGATTCGGGCGAGGGCCGGCGAAAATTTGAATCGGTCAAATGTCCTGACGTGCTGCCCGCTGCCCGCAGTCGTGCCCCCTGCTTCCCTGCCCGCAAGCGCATGCGGTGACCCGAGCGGCTTGGGGTGAACGCGCACCTGGGCGCCTAAATGAAAAATCACTTGGTCAGCCGGTGCTGCCAGTAGGTCGGCGGCTGCTTGAAGTGCATGACGGCGAGCACCCAGATGTGATCGGGTTTGACGACGTAAACGACGGCGTAAGGGAACGGGTGCCGGAAGTGGCGCCGGGCGTGCGGCGGGCGGTAGATACGAACGAGCACGGGGCGAGCCTCGATCTCCGCGACGAGTGCATTGATGTGGCGGTAAAACCGCTGGCTGAGGCCGGGGGGATTTTCGGGCTCGGCATAGTGCTGGAGGCCGCGGGTAAAATCGTCGTCCGCCTCGGGATGAAAAATCGCGCGCATCACAGGCCGACGAGCTTGCGCGCCCTGGCCATGACTTCCTCGGCGGGAATGCCCTTCACCGTGCCGTTCTCCAGTTCGGCGAGGCGGCGGTCGATCTCGCGGCCCCAAGCTTCGTCCACCGCCGGATCGGGTTCGCTGAAGGTGTCAATTAACAGCAGGTCGATCAGTTCGGCCGCCTGCTCGCGGGGGAGTTGGCGCGTCTCGGCGTAGATTTCTTTGAGGGTGAGAGCCATGCGGAGAGTGTGAGCGGGAGCGGACGGGTTTCAACCCTCGCGTTCGCGCGGTCGGCACTGGGCGTGCGTCTTATGCAGGTTGTCGCCGGTGTGCGCCGAGGCGCACCCGGTGGGCGGTGGTGCGCAGGGCGCACATGGTCAGACGGTGCCCGCGAAAGACGCGAATGAGGCGAAAGACGGAATGATAGAGGGTAGGGACGCCTCTCCGAGGCGTCCGGGGTAGGAACACAGTAAAGGTGTTTGCCCGCGGAAAACACGGAACGGTGTGCGCCGGGCGCACCCGGTGGGCGGTGGTGCGTTGCGTGCGCATACGGTCAGACGGTGGGCTTACCTCGTCACTCTTCGCCTGCTGCAGCGGCCCGGCCGAAGGTCGGGCGTTTTTCCCGCCCGTGTTCGCTTGAAGCCGCGCCGTTTAGATCTGAGAGAAGGGTGCCCCTTTTCTTTCCTCCAGTAGCGGGTCCCCTCCCGGTCTGGTTTCGGATTGCCCCTCAACCACAGCTCTCGCCCGCACCCCCCATGCTCCCCCGCCTCCTTCTCTTCCTTGCGGCCACGCTCGCCGGATTCTCGGCCGATGCTCCGTGGCGCCCACTCTTCAACGGTCGCGATCTCTCCGATTGGAAAATCGTCGGCGCCAGTCCGAAGGCCTCCGCCGTGGTCGAAAACGGCGAGCTCGTCGGTCACATGGTCCGCGGCACGCCGGAACATACGTTTTTCTGCACCGAGGAGAAATTCGATGACTTCATTTTGGAGGTCGATTGCTACCAAACCGGCGGATTCAACACCGGCGTCCTCTTCCGTTGCGTCGAGGCCCCGGCCGACGCCTCGGTGCGGCTCCACGGCTACCAGATGAAAGTGGACCCCTCGCCGACGCGGCAATGGACCGGCGGCATCTTCGATGATTATGGCCGGAACT
>CANGHW010000055.1 GCA_947453695.1 Opitutia bacterium | reverse complement strand
GTCTTGCAAGAAGAGCGAGAGATCCGCGTCGCGCACCCAGGGATGGTAGAACGCGTTGTCGTGGGGGCCGTTCATCCGGCCGCGGGGATCGAGGAGGACTTGGGCGGCGATGGCGGCCGTCATGCCACCGGCGGAGGCACCGCAGAGCACGTCGATCACGACCCGGTCTTCGTCGCGGGTGGCGGCGAGGTTATTGCGCTCGAGGGCCGAGAGAATCTCGTAGAGGACGCCGGCCTCGTAGCTGCCGAGGGAAACGGCGCCGGAAATGGTGATGGCGAGGCGGCGGGGCATGGGTGGGAGAGGCCGGAGTGGGGAGCGCGGCGGGCGCTATCAAACTAGCAGGTCGGCGCGCCGATCACTTGGGAAGAATGGACGTTTCTCTGGGAAAAATTCCCGGATCGCGCGGGAAGGGGCGGTGACGGCGTCGAGGGTGGCGACGACGGGCTGCGACCGGGATAGGGCGGGGCGCGAGCGGACGCGGTGGGAGGCGCTCTTCACGGCGGAGACGCCAGCGAGGGAAGAGGGGAGGGGAAAGCCTGCAGAATACTTAAATTTAAGTAGGCGGAGGGGGGCGCGGGCACTGAAGCGGTGAATGCCACTGCTCGCTGAAGAGCTGTGACGAGCGGTCGGAGGCGGCTCCGGGGTTGGGCGGGTAATGCGGGGTGCGGCGACGAGAAACCTATGTCTTAAGGGGATTTACACTCGTGCGGCGGCACGCGTTTGGCTCTGGATCGCGATGCCCCACTCGTTTTTCCCCCAATCAGACGGGCACGCTTTTCGCCATGAGACTCGTTGTGATTGAAGATCATGTGATCATCCGCGTGGGGGTGAGCCATGCCTGTCGGACGCGGTTTGGCCATGAGGTGGTGGGGGAGGCGGGGACTGGCGCGGAGGGAATTGCGCTGGTCGAGCGTCACCGGCCGGAGGCGGTGGTGCTGGATCTCAGTTTGCCGGACATGTGCGGGTTTTCCGTGGCGGAGCGTTTGCAACGACGGGCGCCGGCGACGCGGATCCTCGTGCTATCGGGGCAGGTGGATGATGGCACGATCATGCGCGTCGAGCAGTTGGGGCTGCCGGGATTTCTGGACAAGGCGGCCTGTGCGATCGAGGTGGTGGGAGAGGCGCTGGGAGCGATCGAGCGGGGGAAGACGTATTTCTCACCGACCTTTGTTGCGCTGCGGCAGGCGCGGCGGGGGAGCGGGGGCGGGTTTGAAAAAGTATTGTCGCGGGCTGAACAGGAAGTGCTGGCGCTGGTGGGCGAGGGAATGAGCGACGGAGAGATCGGGAGTAGAATGGGTATCGCCCCGTCCACGGCGCAGACGCATCGGAGCAAGATTCTGCAGAAGCTGCGGATTCGCGGGACGCCGAAGCTCGTGGCCTTCGCCATTCAAAACGGTTTCACGCGACTGCCGAGCCGGTCGCCGTTTCCGGCGTAGCGGAATGGGCGCGAACCGCGGCGGGCCTGGCGACTACTTTGCGGCCCGGGCGGCGGCAGCAGCCTTGGTGGCTTCGATGAACTCCACCCAGTCAGCGCCGGCCTGCGGGGTGGCAAAGTAGGGGAGCAGGTCCTCGGGCTTGGGCGCGTAGCGGCCGTTGTTGGCGGCGCGGTAGGATTTTTCGGCGGCTCGGGCCACGGGCACGACTTTCTTCTCCATCGCGGAGACCTTGGCGTCGGCCTGATCGATTTTATTTTGGAGCACCCTGGCCTGCATGACTTCGGGGGTGAGTTCCGGCTTGGTGGTTTTGCCGCTGCCGGTGGTATCGTAGGTGACGGTAAGGCCACTGGCGGTGGTGACGGTAAGGGGCTGGGTGGGATCCATGGACAGTCCGCGGTAGTCTTCGCCGTCGACGGAGAGGAAGCGTTTTATATAGCGCGTGTAACCCACGATCTCGGCGGTGGAGATCGGGGGGCGCTTTTCTTCAAAGATGAACTGGTCGCGGGCGGCGGCGAGCTGGCGGAGGTTGTTGAGGATAGACAGCTGTTGCTCGCCGCGGGATTTGCCGGGAGCCGGCGGAGGAGGGGGCTTGGGGGCGTTGGCGAGAGCGGTAAGACGCGCGGTGAGTTGTTCGGCCTGCGTGCGGAGGGCGAGATTCTCGTCGCGGAGAGCCGTGACGAGCGCGGCGGTGCGGGAGAGGTCGACGACGGGCGTCGGCGGAGTGTCGGTCTGGCGGCTGAGTCCGAAGTAAGCGCCGGCGCCAAAGGCGATGACGGCGGTGAACGAGGCGGCGGTGAGGTATTTGACGTTCATGAAGGAAGGAGTGGTGCCGAGGCCAGCCGGGCCGAGCGCGGCCAAAGCGCCGGCGGCGAGGATGGCGGCGAGACCGGTGGGGGCGGAGACGAGGGGCTGGCTGGAAACAAGGGTGCCGACGGCGGCGGCGGTGGAGGTGAGGCCGCGGCGGGCGAGGATGTCGCGGAGCTGATCGAGGGCGCGCGTGGTGCGGACGCGGGCGGCATCGGCGGAGACTTGGAGTGCGGCGCCGATGTCGGCGAACGAGCGTTGTTCGAGGAAACGCAGGACGACGGCGGCGCGGTCGGGCTCGGAGAGTTCGTCGATCGCGGCGTCGAGTTCAGGACGGAGGCGGGACCATTCGAGCGGCGCATCGGCCTCGGTGGATGCGAGGGCGTGGGCGGCGACTTCGCGGGCGCGGCGGCGTTGCTCGGAGATCATGAGATTGAGCGCGGCGTGGCGGGTGGCGGTGTGCAGCCAGGCGGAGAGGACCGTGTGGCGGGATAGCTTCTGCGCATCGCGGGCCAACGTGGTGAAGACCTGTTGCGCAACATCCGCGGCGTGGTGAGCGCTCCCGGTGCGGCGGAAGGCGGCACCGTAGACGAGATCGACGTAGCGGTCGACCAAAGTGGTGAACGCGGAATTCGAGCCGGTAGTAGCGTAGCGACGGAGGAGAGCGGCATCGTCATTCATGCGGGTGCAACGAACTAAACAGCGCCGAATCCAAAACCGAACAAAGAATCGCTCCGGTGGGATGGAGGCGAGGCGGCAGGTCACGTTTGCATCGCGGGCGAAAGCGGAGTTGGGTGGGGCGTGAATCCGCGATATGCGATGGCGAGTCTCAGTGTGGCAGTCATACTCGGGGGCTGCGTCGCGGATGTGGGGCCGGAGAAACCGATCCGCATGCCGATAGTGGGGCCGATCGAGCCGAAGGCGCCGGTGCCCGCAGTGACGGCGGCCGAGGCGCGGGTGCAGGCGACGGCGGCGGCACGCGAGGAAAACGCTGCGGAGCTACGCCGGTTGTTGGCGCTCTTGCCCTGGTCGGAACGACGCGACGTGGCGCGGGGCGTGGTGGAGACGATCGGCGCAGATGATGTGGCGAAGGCCGGGTGGGTGGTGCGGGCGATGGCGCCTGGGCCGGCGCTGAGAGCTGCGGCAGAAGAGGTGGCGCGACTTCGAGTGGCGCGCGATCCGGCTGCGGCGATGGTGTGGGCGCTCGCGGAGGACACGCCGGCGGTGGAATTTGCCGTGCGACTCGCAGTGGCCGACGCCTGGGTGGCGCGCGACGCGACGGGAGCGTTGCGAGGGATCACGGCGCAGCCACCGAGCCCGGGACGAAATGAGATGGTGGGGTTTGCCGCGGCGGCGTGGGGGCGGCGTGACGCACCGGCGGCGCTGGCGTGGGCGCGGAGCCTGGCGGCGGACGAGGAGCGGACGCGGGTGGTGACCAGCATGGGTTTCGCGTGGGCGCAGACGGAGCCGGAGCGGGCGGTGGAGATATTGGCGCTGCTGCCGGCGGCGCGCGACCGATGGCTGATCGTAGGTGCGATCGCGCAGACCTGGGTGGCGCGGGCGCCGGACGCGGCGTGGGCGTGGGCCCGCCAATTGCCTGCCGGACCGGCGCGCGAGGCAGCGCTGGCCGGGATCGAGACGGGCTTGGGTGGTGCGCGAGCGTCGCGCGACGCGAGTGCAAGTGTGGTCGGCGGGCGTGGGCGCGGCACGACAGGTGGAGGCGGCGGGACCGTGTCGCCCCTGCCGCCAGGATTGGAACGTGAAGACGCGCTGCGGCGCGAGTTTGACGATGTGTTGCGCGACTCGCCGGCGCAGGCGGCGGATTGGCTGGCAAATCATCCGGCGCCGGATCGGAGGGATGAAATGGTCGATGAAGTGGCGCGGCGCTGGCTCGCCCTGAATCCCGAAGCCGCGCGGGCGTGGATGGAGCGCACGATCCTGCAGCCGGATCGCCGGGAGCAGTTGCTCCGCGAAGCGGGGCGATAGGCGCGGGCGGGAGCAGGTCAGGGGAAACCCTGACGCTCGAACGCGGGCTGACCCGGATAGCCGGATGAGTAGGCTTCGGTTATTCTCTGGGGTGCCAGCCTAGGATAGCCGGTGCCCGATGCTTGAACTCCGTCGGGTCGGTGGTCCTGGGATGGCAATTTCCACCATGAGCACCATCACCACCGCAAAGCCCGTTCCCGTGAGGGCGCCGACGCCCGTCCGGGTGGCGACGCAGAGCGCCAGCGTGAGCTTCGCCCGGACCTTTGGCACGAGTGTCGACGCCGTGGCGCGAATCAAGAGTGCGAATGTCAATGCGCGCACGACCGCGCTGAACGTCGGTATCAATCTCGAGGCCGGGCAGACCTACAACCTCCGGGGAGCGGGCGGCGCGGTCGCGGCGTCGTTGATCGATGCGAGCGGGAACCAGCAGACACTCGATTTTACCAATGCATTTTCGGTCGCCGCGAGTGGGCGCTACCAATTGCGCTTCGAAGGGCGCAGCGCGATCAAGCGGGCGGTCGACCCGGTGACCGTCGAGGCGAAGTTCAGCGAGCAGACGGCGAACCTGTCCTTTGCGCGCATCTATAGTGCGGACGCCGATGCGATCCTGCGGTTCAAGGATGCGCAGCTCGGGTCGAATGCGACCAAACTCACGGTGAATCTCGCGCTACAGGCC
This sequence comes from Opitutia bacterium, assembly GCA_947453695.1. Taxonomy (GTDB): domain Bacteria; phylum Verrucomicrobiota; class Verrucomicrobiia; order Opitutales; family Opitutaceae; genus GAS368. Next base: position 27,329 of record CANGHW010000055.1, on the reverse strand, counting down.
GGGCAGACCTACGCGTTTGCGAGCGGCGATTTGACCGCGCCGGGCAAGCCGAAGGTCACGCTGGTCGATGCCGACGGCAAAGAGACGCTGCTCGACAATCCGCGCAACCTCTCGGTGGCAAAGACGGGCCAATACCAACTGCGCTTCGAGGGTTCGCGCCCGCTGGCGCAGGATCTTTCGGCGATGACGCTGCAGGCCAAAGTCGTGCTCCCGGGCAGCAGTGGAGACTATCGCATCGATGCCTTGGTGCGCGGCGGCTCGCGGGCATTTTGGAACGATGCCGATGCGCCGGCGATTGCCGGCACGGACCAAATCACGGCGCAGGCCACGGCCCTGACCGGAAAGTCGACCCCGAATGTGGTGACCTACGGATTTCTCACGGCCGGGGCGGGCACCGCAGCAGACAAGAATGGCTTCAAGACGATGAACGCGGCGCAGATCGGCGCGGTGCGCAAGGCCTTCGCCTACTACGGGAAGTTGATCAATGTGACCTTCAAGGAAGTCTCGGGCAATGGCGCCGCCGACATCAACTTTGGCACCAACAATCAGCGCGGAGTGAGCGCAGGCTATTCCTACTACCCGAAGGAAGGCCCCCTGGCCGGCAAGACCACGGTGATGCTGGCGAATGATCAGGCGACGAACAATGCGGCCGGAGTCGCCGAAGGTGGCTACGGCTATCTCACGATTTTGCATGAGCTCGGTCACGCGCTCGGACTCAAGCACCCGGGTAACTACAACGCTGGCGGTGGCGGCACGGACGGCCCCTACCTCCCGGGCGGCGAGGACAACCGGCAGAACACGATCATGTCCTACTACAGCAACAACGTCTCGAGGGGCGTAAATCCGACGACCGGGATGCTCTACGATGTGGCGGCGCTGCAATACCTCTATGGCGTGAACAAGACCGGCTCGACGGCGACGAACGGGAATTTCACCTTCACGGCGGGAAAGAACTACCTCCAGACCCTCTGGTCGGGGACGGGTAACGACACGATCAACCTCACGGGGCTGACCAATGCCAGCCGGATCGACCTCAACGCCGGCTCGTTTTCGAGCATCAATATCACCGGCTCGGCGTCGAACCCGAGTTACTCGGGCAACAGCAACGTGGCCATCGCCTACGGGGCCAAGATCAACAAAGTCGCCCTCTCGGCGAAAGACGGTGTGGCGGAGACCGTGACGCTCAACGACGCGTTTAAGTCGGGCAAGTGGGACACGATCACGTCGTTCAACGCGAACGACGATACGCTGGTCTTCAAGCAGTCGCTCTTCGGCAACCTGAGCGCTGCGAATGTGGAGTTTGGCAGTGCGGCGACCTCGGCTTCGTCGAAACTACTCGTGAATCAGGCGACGGGTGAAATCCTCTACGATGCGGACGGCAACGGGGCCGGGGCGGCGCAGAAGATCGCCCAATACGCGGCGGTCGCGAATCGCGGTGCGCTGACGGCGCGGAATTTTTCCTTCGTGGCGTAAGGCGGTGGAACCGCGGAGGCGCGGGATAGGGGCCCGTGGCGCGATGGAGGAAGGGACGGGCGATAGGCGATAGGCGGGAGGCGGTCAGAGTGATTTCTCTGCAACTTTCCGCCGGGACAGCCGTGTTTCCCTGCGTGCACTCCGGCCCACCGACCCACCTGACGGGGAGGACGACGTTGCGTTTCCCGCGCGACGTCCTCTGGTTGGTCGCACCCCTGACCCCATGATCCTGACGTTTTCCCGGCACCGATGGGTCCGCCGTGCGGCCTTGCTGCTGGCGGGAGTGCTCGCGGGCGCCTTGGTCTGGGCGCAAGGCGGGCGATTTGGCGGGGGCGGGCAGATCTATGTGCCGCCGGGAGTGCGCACGGCGCGGGAGATTCCCAGTCGCAGCACGGGCACGCCGTTGTGGGAGAATCCGCCGGGTTTCGGCAGCGAAGTGTTTACCGTGGCGAGACTCCGCTATGATGCGGCCCCGCGTCCGACCTATGAAGGCCGGGGCGGGCGCGGCGGGTGGACGACGGATCTGCCGGATGCGGATCTCAACCTCTCGTATCGGCTGCAGCAGATGACGTCGTTGCGCGTCGACCCGAATACGCGGCTCGTGCGGGCCACGGATGCGGATCTGGCGAACTATCCGTTTCTCCTCGCCGTGGCGCCGGGGGCGATGGGATTGACCGACGAAGAGATCGTGGCGCTACGGGCCTATCTGTTGAATGGCGGCTTCATGCTGATGACGGATTTCTGGGGCGAGCCGGAGTGGGCGCACGTCGAACGATTGTTCAAGGTGGTGCTGCCGGATCTGCAGTTCGTTGAGTTACCGATTGAGCACCCGCTCTACCGGACGATTTTCAACATCCGCGAGAAAGCGCAGGTGCCGAATATCCGGATCGGCATGAAAGTGCCCAATACCCAGATCCATCACCGCGTGATCTTCGATGCCAAGGGCCGCATCATCGTGATGGGCCTGCATAACTCCGACGACAGCGACGGGTGGGAGCGGGAAGGCGAGAACGCGGACTACTTTAAGGACTATTCCGAGAAGATCGCCTACCCACTCGCGATTAACATCATCGTCTACACGATGACGCACTGAGCAGAGGGCGTTCGGCGACTCCCAGTTCAAGCGATGGCGGACGGTGCAGGGAAGGACTGGGCGGATGTCGGGCTGTGGGTGTGGCCGGGCTTGCGGCAGGTCTTCAAGCAACCGTCGATGCCACAGATGTGGCTGATGAGCCACGTAGAGAGAAAGCGATGCAGTTCGCCAATCATGGCGGCGGGGCGGCCGTGCTGCTGGTAGGAGGCGCGCCACTGCGTGAAGGTGGCGACGAGTTTACGGTGGGCTGCTTGGTTCTTTTTCGCGGCCGGGCAGCGGTGCGTGTCCATGACGGACTCTTCATGCTGGAAATGTTTCACGACATAGTTGCCGAGGAAATCGAGCTGCGGCTCGAGGTCGTCGGCGCTCGTGCCGGCGTGGGCGGCCTGCTCAACGCGGTTGATGACGTCGATAAGTTCGCGGTGCTGCTGGTCGATGGTGTCGACGCCGCTCCCCATCGTAACCGGGTCAAAGCGGAGCGTCGGTTGGGCGGCGACCGAGGAGCCAGCGTCACGGACGCGGCCGGCGACAAGCTGTTGAATGCCCTGGATGGCGTCGCGCTCCTTGGCCTCCTCGGTGCGGAGGATGGCGGCGGCGGCATTGACGGATTCGCCCGTGGTCTCGTTTTCGTGGGTGATCTCCATCGCGCGGCTGAGCGCGGACCGGGCGGCGTCGACCGCGGTGGTCTCTCGCCGGGAAGCCTCGACGAGCGACACGACGCGGGCCTGGGACTGCTGCGCGGTGTCGGCCATGCGGGTGAGGGCTTGGCGGACCTCCTGGCCAGTGGTGGCGCCGAGGGCGGAGTGTGCGACGGATTCCTCGATGCGTTGGCGGGTTTCCCGGGCGGCTTGCGCGCTGCGTTGGGCGAGGGCGCGGACTTCGCTGGCGACGATGGCGAACCCGGCGCCGGCCTCGCCGGCCCGCGCGGCCTCGACGGCGGCATTGAGGGCGAGGAGATTGGTCTGAAAGGCGATCTCGTCGATGACCTTGACGATGCGGGCTGTCTCGTGGCCGGACGTCTGCAAGTTGCCGAGCGAAGACTCCAGACGCTGCATGGTGGCGGAGGAGGATTGCGCGGCCGCGAGCGTAGAGTCGGCGAGTTGACTCGCCTCGGCGACGATGCGCGCGCGCTCCTCGTGCTGCGTGGCCAGATCGTCGAGGGCCTGAACGGCCTCCTCCTGAGTGTAGGCCTGCGTGGTTTGGCCGCGGGCGAGCGACTGGGTGGCGGCGATCACGCGATCGGTGGCGGCGGAAGCCTGGTTGGCACCTTCGCGCAACTGCGCGGCGACGGACTCAAGCTGGCCGCCGATCCAATGGCCGAGGCCGAGAGTGAGTCCGGCGGTGACGAGGAGCGAAACGAGGCAGACGAGGGCGAGGGTGGACAAGAGGTCGTTGACGCGGCCCTCGACCGCGCGCGCAACGACGGAGAGTTCTTCCTCATAGGCGCCTGCGCCGACGACCCAGTCCCACGGGGCGTAGTAGGCGAAATAGGTGAGCTTGCGGCGCGGGGTCGACTCGCCCTCGTTTTTCCATTCGTAGGCGATCCGACCGAAGGTAGCGGGCGCGAGGGCGGTCGCGGTGGTGAGCATTTCCTCCACGAAGGCGCGACCATCGGCCGACTTGGCACCGAGGATGACCTCGCCGTTGCGGAGGCCGTCCTTCGAGATCACGTAGCGGCCGCGATCGGTGCCGCGAGTGTTGAGGGCGAAGACATAACCGCTCTGGCCGAGGCGCACGGATTGGACGGAGTGACGGATCGACTCGAGGGCGGTGGATTCCGGGACGCCGACAAAGAGCATACCGGTGATGGTGCCGGAAGCGTCCTTGAGCGGGCTGTAGGCGGCGACATACCACTGGTTGACGACGAAGGCGCGACCGAGGAACGGCTGGCCGGCGAGAATTTTGGTGAGGACGGGATTGGCGGAACCGTCCGGCATCTGCGCGGGAATATAAGTGCCGATCGCCCGGCGGCCCTCGGCGTCGAGGACGCTGCTGGCCACGCGCAGCATATCGCCGGCGGCGTTCATGCGTTGGAAGATCGTGGCGGCGGCACCCGGCTGGGTGCGAACCTCGTCGACGAGCGGGACCGGGGTGCCGGCTTCGCGCACGACCGCAAGCGGTTGGGTGCCGAGCGAGGTGACAGGGAGCGCGAGGTCCGTGACAGCGCGGTCGAATTGGTTGACGGCTTTCCAGGGCACCGTCTGGCCGGGAGAGGTGGTGAGACCGCCGCCGCGGGCGACATCGACCTCAAGGCGGCGCAGGAGGGCGGAGGTGGTCTGCTCCAGGCCGCTGCGCAAGGTATCGGCCATGCGCATGGTGGCCCGAACGTTGTCTTCGAGGCTTTGGGTGACGAGGTCGGAGAAGATCGCCCCGGTGGACTGCGCCAGCCGTTGGCCGCGGTGCCACAACACGGCACCGACCACGAGGAGCGGCACGATGGTCAGGATGATTCCGGCCAGCATGAGACGGGTTTTCAGTTTCATCTTGGTCAACGGGGGTATTCGGCACGAACCGTAGTCAGGAGGAGGGATGAGTGCGCGGAGCGGCGGCGCACGGCGGTGTCAGCAGCGGATGTGCAGGGTCGACGTAGCGCAGCTGATAGCGGGCGCACAGAAAGGTGGACTCGCCGGGGCGGTGAGGAGGGGGGCGAGACGCTCAGCGGTAGCACCACGCCCGGCACTACGCAACAGCCCCCTTTGACGTGTCCGCTTGGGACGCTATCTCTGGGTCGTGCCCCTCATTGTCCCCTCTTCGACTGGCAGTCGGTTCAGAGCTCGACGAAGTGCGGCATTTACCCTCGTCGAGATCATGATCGTGGTCGTGATCATCGGATTGTTGGCCGCGATGGCGATTTCGGCCTTCTCGCGCATTCGCGAGAAAAGTGAGAATACGACGATCGCGAACGACCTTCGGACGTTTTCCGCGGCGTTTGAACAATACGCTCTGGAGACCGGGGGATGGCCGCCGGATACAGCGACTGGCGTCGTGCCCGCAGGAATGACCGGGCGGATTAAGGATGCCGATTGGGGCAAGACGATACCCGGGAACGGGCGCTGGGACTGGGACAAGAACATCTTGGGAATCAAGGCCGCCATATCGTTGCTCGGCTGCACCTTTTCCGATGCGCGGCTGGCGCAGATCGACGCGATGATCGACGATGGGAATGTTAACACCGGGCGGTTTCGTCGGCTCTCCGATGGCCGGCCGGCGCTCGTGTTGGAAGACTAGCGGCCTGGCGCAGTCGTAGCGGGCGCACAGAAAGGTGGACTCGCCGGGGCGGGGCCCTGACGATGGCCCATGGCTAAATCCACTCCCTCCGCGACTCGCGACGTGCTCGTGCGCACGGTGCCCATCGAACTGTGCCAGCTCATCAAGTTTGCCGGCGCGGCCGAGAGCGGTGGCGCGGCCAAGCAAATGGTCGCAGATGGTGAGGTGACGGTGAACGGTGCGCCCGAAGCACGGAAGCGCCGGCAACTCGTGGCGGGAGACAAAGTCACGGTAGGCGGGCAAACGCTCGTGGTGAAACTTGGCTGAGTGACGGCGAGGTATTTTCCCTCACGGCGAATGACTTTCTCTGCGCTCAAACTTTCGGTGCCGCTGCTGCAAGCGGTGGTGGAAAAAGGATATGCAGCGCCGACACCGATTCAGGCGGAGGCGATCCCGGCGGTGCTGGCCGGGCGCGACGTGTGGGCCTCGGCTCAGACGGGCTCGGGGAAGACAGCGGCGTTTGCCCTGCCGGTGCTCCACCGGCTGGCCGCGGCGAAGCGTCCACCGGGGCGCTACGTGCGGGCGCTCGTGCTCGTGCCGACGCGGGAGCTCGCGGTGCAAATCGGCGAGGCGATCCGGCGTTATGGACGATTTTTGCCGGAGCCGCTGAAAACGCTCGTCGTCTACGGCGGCGTGTCGATCAACCCGCAGATGATGGCGCTCGGCGGTGGGGCTGACTTCATCGTGGCGACGCCGGGACGACTCCTTGATCTTATCGATCATAACGCGGTCTCGTTGAGTTCGGTCGCAACGCTCGTGCTGGACGAGGCGGACCGGCTGCTGGCGCTGGGCTTCGCCGAGGAGCTGACACGGATCATGAAACTCGTGCCGGCGCGGCGGCAGACGCTGTTGTTTTCCGCGACGTTTCCACCCGCGGTGGAGGCGCTCGCGCGGGAATTATTGCGCGATCCAGTGCGCGTGGAGGTGATTGCCCCCGTCGAGGAGCAACCGGACATCGAGCAGCGGGCGATCGAGGTCGATGCGCCGCGGCGCACGCAACTCCTGCGGCATTTGATCCAGACGCACGGGTGGTCGCGGGTGCTGGTGTTTGTCGCGACGAAGTATCACACGGAGCACGTGGCGGACAAATTGCGCCGCGCGGGATTGAAGGCGGAGGCGCTGCACGGGGAACTGAGCCAAGGGGCCCGCATGGCGGCGCTGGCGGATTTCAAGGCCTCAAAGATCCAGGTGCTGATCGCGACGGACGTAGCGGCGCGCGGACTCGACATCGTGAGCCTGCCGGTGGTGGTGAATTACGATCTGCCGCGTTCGCCGGCAGACTACACGCATCGCATCGGGCGCACGGGGCGGGCAGGGGAGCACGGAGTGGCGGTGAGCTTCGTAAGCGCGGAAACCCACGCGCACTTCTGCCTGATCGAGAAGCGCAACAAGCTCACGATCACGCGCGAGCACGTTGCGGGCTTTGAGCCTGAGATGATCGAGGCTCCGGTGGCGGCGTTTGCGCCCGCACCCGCCGCCGCGCCGGCGACGGGTGGGGTGAAGGGCAAGCGTAAGAGCAAGAAGGACCGTTTCCGTGAGGCGATGGCCCAGTCGGAAGCAGGGGAGACGACGGCAGGGTAAGGCGGATGTTGCCCTGCCGCCGTGCGGGTGGGCGCAAACTTCTCAAGCAGCACTGGGGCGCCGACGTGCCCTAACGGTTGACGATTCGGATTACAGTGGGCCGCGCGAGGAGTCTTCGGGTGATGGTGCGGGCGAAGCGAAATTCAGCACAACTCCCGCACGCGCGAGTTCGGCGCGCACGGGCTCGACAAAACGCGCGGTGAACTCTTCGAGGCGGAAGTTGAACTCCGTCGTGTGGGCATCGTCGCGGAGGAACGTGACGAGGTCGGCAAGTTCCACGAGGTCCTCGTCGGTGAAGTGTTCTTCGATCACGGACTGATTGCCCTCTTGGGCCGTCAGGGAGGGCCAGAGGCGATCGTGGTCAGTATCGGTGAGGCTGAGCTGCACCGGGCCGTGGAGGCGGGCGCGAGTGATGCGGTGGGCGAAGTCGCCGAGCCGTTGATAGGCGTAGGCGAGATTGGCGAGGCGGGCCTGCCGGAGCAGAGCATCGCGTTGGTGAAGGAGGTGAAGGAATTTCATATGTGGTGAGTTCCTGGAGCCTGGACGGCAGAAAAGAGCATCCGCCGCCGATGTTGTTGGGAGTGAAGAACCACTATTCGGTCGAAATCGCCGTCACGCGGGTGTCCGGTGCGGCCCATGCCTCCGGACACGAATAACCCCGGCACTGCGCTGCCCTAAGCTGCGGTCCTGACGCTGTCTGAAAAGCTGACTCCTCAAAGTCGCTGACGCGGAACGGACACTGACCTCGCTGCCTGACTCAAATCACGATCTCGACCGTGCATCTGACCTGACATCGAACGGGGATACTGATCGGCGCATTTGGCGTTTTCGCAAGGCCGATCTTTTTCGCCCCCATGGTTAAAACAAGACATCGCCGCGGGGCGGTCGCTGTGCAGAGTGGTGGGACATGATGACTGCCCCCGCGTCCGAAGAAATCCCTGCCTGTGCCGGTTGCGGTAAATGTTGCCACCTACTGGTGGAGCTGACGCCGGGCGTGGATGACGGGGTGCCGGAGGACTATGTCGTCGAGCACTCGGGGGTGCGTTGCATGGATCAACAGGGCGACGGGGCCTGTGTGGCCCTGGATACGGTGACCCAACTGTGCACGATCTATGAGCTGCGTCCCCAAGTGTGCCGTGACTTTAGGCGAGGGGAAGCGCTGTGCCGGCGCACGGTGTTTAGCCGGCGAGGAACGCTGGCGCCGGCAGACGCCGGGGCTGAGGCGTGATTGTCGTCGATTTGTAACTTAGAATTCGCTGGTCACACCGAGCCGAGGAAGGACTGTTGCAGTCACTTATGGCGACGATTTTGGTAACGAGTCGACGGTTGAGCCGCCGGCTGATGGTCGCGGTGGGCTGGGCGAGCTCGGCGGCGCTCTTGAGCGCGGCCTCAGTGACATTTGTTTTCACCTCGGACCTCCACTACGGCATCCACCGCGGGTATTTTCGGGGGGACGCCAACGTCGAGGCGCGGGTGGTGAATGCCGCGCTCGTGCGGAAACTCAACGCACTCCCCTCCGCGCGGTTACCGAATGACGGTGGATGGCGGGCGGACGAAAAGGTTGGGGCGATCGATTTCGTGATCGTGACGGGTGATATCGCCAACCGGCAGGAACTTCATCCCTTGCGGATTCAACCCGCGGCCCTGTCATGGCAGCAGTTTGAGAGCGGATTCGTCGCTGAATTTGCGTTAAAAAACGCCCGAGGTGAACCGGCGCCCTTGCTGGTGGTGCCCGGTAATCACGATGTCTCGAACGCGATTGGGTCGCCCAACAAAATGGTGCCCGCGACCGATGCGTCGGCGATGGCAGGAATCTATAACCGCATGATGAGGCCGGCGATTCCCCGCACATCCGGCTCCTATCGGTATGAGACCGACAAGATCCAGGTGGCACGGCAGTTTGGCGGGGCGCTCTGTCTTTTCATTACGATGTGGCCGGATCGTGGTGCGCGGGCGTGGATCGAGGGCGAGCTGCGAAAGGTTCCTGCGACTATGCCGGTGTTTATTTTTTGTCATGACCAGCCGGACATCGAAGCCAAGCACCTGACCAACCCCAATGGACGGCATGAGGTGAACAGTCACGATAAGTTCGAAAATGTGGTCGCGGACGTGTGTGTCGACGGGCCGACGATTGAGGCACCGACAACCACGGTGCAGCGGGAGTTGGCGGATTTCTTGAAGTCCCACCGCAACATCGCGGGCTACTTCCACGGCAACTCGAACTGGAATGAATTCTACACGTGGAAGGGACCAGATCGCGATCTGGCGCTCGCGGTGTTTCGGGCGGATTCGCCGATCAAAGGCAAAGAATCGGGCACGGATGAGACGAAGCTCTCGTTCCAACTCGTGACCTACGATACGACGGCGCAAACGTTGACCGCGCGGGAGTGCCGGTGGAACGCAAAGGGAAAGCAGGACGGAGACGCCGTGCCGGTCGCGTGGGGAACGTCGCGCACGATCAGCCTGGCGCCCCGTGCAAAATAAGGCGGCGGACACGTTGCCTATCCAGCCAAGCAAGAATGGATGGCAGGGTTGGTTGGCCATGGTGCGCAAATCGTAGGATTGACGTGGCGCTTCGGAGGGAGGGGCCGGTGAAGGGCGGTGGGAAGAGCCCGACGCGGGGAACTAGCCCTTTGCTTCTTAGATCTAACCTGCTTCGCCCTGCTCGCTGAGCGTGAGGCCCTACCCCTCCTGTTTACCTTCGACGCTGGGGCGGTTGGCCAAGTGCAATTTTCAAATTGAGCGTGAGGGTGAGGGGGCCGCCGACCCCAAGTATCGAGGGCATCGTCATGGTGGAGGTGCACCTTTATCTTGGTGCAGGAGATGAATGGGCTGTTGGCACCAAGGAACCCGATAACGACGGTGGCGGTGGTGCTAACGGGTCATGGCTTTCGTTCACAATTTTCAGGTCGTGAGCACGCCAAATGGGAGTGCCCTGAAAAGGAAAAAGCCGCCCCGGTGAGGAGGCGGCCAAGAGGGGAAGCTGGCGGGAGCCGAGAAGACAAAATTACTTCTTCTTAGCAGCGGCCTCGGCGGCGGCTTGGTCTTTCTCGAATTTGGCGGCCTCTTCGTCTGAAACGAGCATGTAGATGTGGGAGGTTTCGACGACCATGGTGTAGTTGCGGCTGAGGGAGAAGCCGTAGGCCTTGATCATCTTGTCGTTGTTTTCGTTCAGCTTGGTCATCATCTCGTCGAGCTTGGCCTTGAGCTCCTTTTTCTTGGTGGCATTCGTCTCTTTTTCCAACGCGGCGTTCAGCTCGATGGCTTGCTGACGCTGGGCCTGGAGGATTTGGACGTTGGACTGAAATTCACGGTTCTGTTCTACGGTCTTGAGGGTGCCGACCCGAATCAGCTTCTGCTGCTGGGCAGCAGGTGCGGCAGCCGGAGCAGCAGCGGGAGCGGCCTTCTTGGTGTCGGCGGCAAAGGTAAGCGCGGCGAGCATGGAACCGGTGAGGGCGACGGTGAGGAGGGTGGATTTTTTCATGGAAGGTCGGGAGGGTTGGGTTGGGTGGGTGAGGAATGGCGCGGGTGCGCCGGTGGTGAAACCGGGTAGCAGGGGATTTTCCGGCCCGGATGGCTAGACTTTTTCTACGTGACGCGGTGGGCGGGACGGATGTGGTGGAGTGCATGCCCGTGTGGTTTGTCTTCTCTCGTCTGCGGATGACGCGGATCGTCGCCCTGAGTTTGGCGGCGGGCGTGTTTCTGTCGGGAGGGATACGGACGGGGAGAGCACAGACGACTCCAGCGGAGCCGAAGGTCGAAGAGGTAGACTGGCCCGTGGAATCGGGTCTGGAGTTACAGGTGGAGCTGCATCGGCGGGGATTTTCCTGCGGCTCGATCGACGGTGTGCCAGGTGCGCAAACGGAGGCGGCCTTGAAGGCGTGGCAGCGCAATGCAGGGATTAAGGAGAGTGGTCGGCTCGATGCGGCAACGCGCGAGGCACTGAGGCTTAGTGCTCCGGCGCTCACGACACATGCGCTTACCGCCGAAGAACTCGCGACACTGCGGCCGGTGCCGACGACGTGGGTAGGGAAGTCGGAAGCGGAGACCCTGGCCCACGCGAGTGCCTTGGAATTGCTGGGAGAGCGTTACCGCGCGAGCCCGGGCCTGCTGAAAAAACTAAATCCGGAAATCAACTGGGAGGCCGTCACACCTGGTGCGGTGGTCGCGGTGCCAGCGGTGCAGCATGCCGAGGTCACGGGCAAGGCGGCTAGAATCGTAATTCGGCTGGCGGCGCACGAACTCGAAGCTGTGTCCGAGAATGGACAGGTATTGGTTCATTTTCCGGTGAGCATAGCGCGCAAAGTTGAAAAACGTCCGGTGGGCGAACTGCGGGTGACGGTAGTCGCGCCGGAGCCGAACTACACCTTTGATCCGGAGGTGTTTCCCGAGTCGGAAGAGGCGAAGCAACTTGGGCGGAAACTCATCTTGCCGCCGGGGCCTAATAATCCCGTGGGACGTGCGTGGATCGGACTGAGCCTGCCGGGCTACGGCATCCATGGCACGCCCGATCCGGAAAAGGTGGGGCGCACGGAGTCACACGGCTGTTTCCGTCTGGCGAATTGGGATGCGATTACACTCTTGGGCTTGGTGAGCATCGGGCTGCCGGTGATCGTGGAGCCGTGAAACGCCTTGCGGGGCGTGGCGGGGATCGGAAGATTTTCCACATGAACCGGCGCGATGCATTTTCCGTGAGGTTGCTCTTAGCCTTGGGGATCGCCGGCGTGACGCGCGGCGAGACATGGACCACTGCGGTCGGCGAAAAATTCGAGGGGACCCTGAGCGGTGTCTATGGCGCGACGGCGATAATCGCGGGCAAGACTGGCTCGGCGCGTGTGCCGCTCGAGACAATGGATGACGGGGCACTGGGGCGGGTGGCGGATTTTCTCGCGGCGAAGTCCGGGGGTAGCGGAGCTTGGAACGCATCGAGTTCGACAGTGGCTAAGAGCCTCCGCAATCGGCTGCAAGTGCTGCGGGACGGCAAGCTTGTAGCCTACGAGGTGGGCACTCGGCCGGAGCCTGAGGTGTATCTCGTTTACTTTGGTGCGCGTTGGTGCGGCCCTTGCCGGCGGTTTAGTCCAGAGCTGGTTCAGGCTTATCAGAAGCTGAAGAAAATTGCGCCGGACCGCTTCGAGTTGGTGTTTATCAGCAGTGACAATGACGACGACGAGCAGCGGCTCTATGTGCGCGAAGTTGGCATGCCCTGGCCGGTGTTGAAGTATTCATCGGTGGGGCGGGTCGAACCGTTGGAGAAGTGGAAGGGCAACGGTATCCCCTGCCTCGTGGCGGTGACGCGCGAGGGCGATGTGCTCTACCACAGCTACCGCGGGACGGAGTATCTCGGACCGCAAGTCGTGCTGCGACAGGTGGAGCAGATGTTCGGAGCGGCGGCGGGCGGTGATGACGAGACCAAGCGTGGCACGCACCGGCTCGCCGTGCTGCAACACGTGCGCAAGGCAGTGGGAGCGACGACCATGGCGAAGCCGCATCTCATCGTCTTTGATCCGCGGCGCTACCGCACGCTGACGGAGAAGGTGATCAACGCGACGCTCGCGATCGATGCACGGGGCCGCGTGACCGCGGCGAGCTTCGAGCCGGCACTGCCGACCGTGCTGGAGTTTCAGTTGCAGCAAGACGCAGCGACGTGGCTGTTTCTGCCAGCGCTGGAAAATGGTCAACCGAAGGACGTGCGCGTGGTGTTGCCGTTGCACTTGTGAGGGGCATGTCGTCGCGATCGGGCGGAGGCCAAGAGCGGCCTTGAATTTCTGCGCACGTCCGGTTCGCTGACCGCGCGATGGCAAATTCCCCCACCCCCGGATTGGCGACGGACCACACCTACGATGCGATCGTGATCGGGTCGGGCATTAGCGGTGGCTGGGCCGCGAAGGAACTCTGCGAGGCCGGACTGCGCACGCTCGTGCTCGAGCGCGGCCGCGACGTGAAGCACCTTGAGGATTATCCGACGGCGCTGAAGCACCCGTGGGAGCTGCCGCACCGTGGACGACTGACGCAGGACGTGGTGAGTGAGAATCCCATTGCGAAAAAATGCTACGCCTTCGACGAGGCGACGGAGCATTTCTTCGTGAAGGACAAGGAGCATCCCTACGTGCAGGAAAAACCCTTCGACTGGATCCGCGGTTATCAGGTCGGCGGCAAGTCACTCATCTGGGCGCGGCAGACGCAGCGCTGGAGTCGCTTTGAATTTGAAGGTGCGGTGCGCGATGGCATCGCCGACTGGCCGATCGGCTATGATGACCTCGCTCCGTGGTATTCGCACGTGGAGAAGTTTGCCGGCATCAGCGGCAACTACGACAAACTCGAAGAGCTGCCGGACGGGGAGTTTTTACCGGCGTGGGAGATGAACGACGTGGAGAAACACGTGGCAGGAAAGATCCGCGGCGCGTTTCCCGGGCGGCAGCCGATCCAGGGGCGCTGTGCGCATCTCACCGTGCCGCGGCCGGAGCATTTCGCGCAGGGTCGCAACCAGTGTCAGGCGCGTAATCTCTGCTATCGCGGGTGTCCGTTTGGCGCGTATTTCAGTTCCAATTCGTCGACGCTCCCTGCGGCGGCCAGCACGGGTAAGCTCACAGTGCGGCCGCACTCGGTCGTGGAATCGGTGCTGCACGACGAGAAGACCGGCAAGGCGAAGGGTGTGCGGATTGTCGATGCGCAGACGAAGCAGACGACGGAGTATTTTGCGCGGGTGATTTTCGTGAACGCGGCGTGTCTCAACACGAATCTGATTTTGCTCAACTCGAAGTCCGCGCGTTTCCCGGCGGGGCTCGGCAACGATCACGGCCTGCTCGGGCGCTATCTCGCGTTTCACAACTACCGCGGTAGTCTCTATGGCGCGGTGGAGGGATTCACGGATTCGTATTATTCGGGGCGGCGACCGACGCAGCTCATGATGCCGAATTTCCGCAACCGGTTGAAACAGGAGATGGATTTTCAACGCGGTTACATGGTGTTCTTCGGCGCGTCGCGCTCCGGCTGGACGCAGGGTCTGGGCGCGAATGGCGTCGGCGCCTCCTTCAAGGAGAAGATCACGCAGCCGGGACCGTGGGGCGTGTCGATGATGATGCAGGGCGAGACGGTGCCGCGTTATGAAAACCACGTGCGGCTTTCGACGGAACGGAAAGATCCGTGGGACATTCCGCAGCTCGTGACGTCAGTCGGCCACACCGACAACGACGAGAAGATGATCAAGGACTTCCTCGCCGTGGGCGAAGAGATGCTCGCGGCGGCCGGCGTGAAGCGCATCGGCAAGACGGACGACAAACGGAATCCCGGCCTCGACATCCACGAGATGGGTGGCGTGCGCATGGGGCGGGACCCGAAGACCTCGTTGCTCAACTCGTGGAATCAACTGCACGCGTGCCCGAATGTCTTCGTGACAGACGGCGCCAGCATGGCCTCCACCGGCGTGCAAAACCCCTCGCTCACGTTCATGGCGCTCGCCGCGCGCGCGGCGCACCACGCGGTGGGCGAAATGAAGAAAGGCAATTTGTGAACCGCCGCGACGCCATCCGCCACGCCACTCTCGCCGCCGGCGCCACGCTGCTCGGCTTGCACCTGCCCGTGCGCTCGTGGGCCGCGCTGGCCGCACCCGCGGGCTGGTCGAGCGATGACGAAAAGTTTTTCGACCTCGTGGGCGACACGATCATCCCGACGACGAAGGAGTCGCCGGGCGCCGGTGCGGTGGGCATCGGACGCTTCATGCTCACGATGGCGACAGAGTGCTATCCGACGACGGCGGCGGAGACGCTGCGCCGCGGATTGCGCGAGATCGAGGAAGCGAGCCGGGCGAAATTTTCGCGGGACTTCGGCGCTCTGCTGGTGCCAGAGCGCGAGCGGCTGCTCCTCGACTACGAGCAGCAAAAAGGGGCGACGAATGCGTTTCGGCTGATGAAAGAGCTGACGCTGCGCGGGTATTTCACTTCAGAGATCGGCGCGACGCAGGCGCTGCGCTACCTGCCGGTCCCGGGTGGCTACGTCGGCTCGCTGCCGTTGAAGAAGGGCGAGCGGAGCTGGGCGTTGTGAACCGCGGCCCGCTCGTGGTCGCGGCGTGTTGACGTGCGGAGCGCGGGCGGGGCGGACAAGGGGCTGCCTTACTTTCCGGCGAACTGCGGGTGGCCGGTGATGCGTTTCTCGAAGAGGACTTTCTCGTCGTCGGTCAGGCCGGTGGGATATTTCGACGAGCTGCGGCCCCAGCGGGCGAGCCACTCGGCATCGAGGAGTTTGGGCGGGTGCGGGTGCGTCGTGATGCCGTCGGCGCGGGTGAAGGCGGCGGTGGTGGACGCTTTCGGGCCGGTGCCGGTGCCTTCGGCGACGTAAAAGCCCGCGGTGAGCAGCGCGACTCTGACGGCTGTGGCGGCGGAGTAGGTGTAGAGTTCGGCGGACTTAGGCGCGCAGTGCGCGGCGATGCGCGTGAAGACGCCGGCGGTCCAGAGGCCGGTGTCGGTCTTGGCGGAAAACGGATCAAAGAAGATCACGTCGGGGACGTGCGAGGTCTCGAGGAATTTCAGGAAGTCGCCTTTGTGGAGATTCCAGCGGAGGAGGCCGGACGCGTGTTCCCAGTGGCCGTGTTTCAAGACCTCGTGCGGGGCGCCGTGGCGGATGTGGGGGAACTTGCCGGGTTCGCGGAGGGCGAGGCGGAGCGGGTCGAGGTCGCACTCGAAGCTCACGATGCGCAGCGGGCGGAGCGCGGCGGCGCCGTGCGTGGCGAGCGTCTGTTCGAAACAGGCGATGGCGGCCATGGCGTTGGATGCGGCGCCGAGGCCGACGTCCCAGATGACCCATTCGGCGGCGTCGCCGGTGGCGGGACGGAGGAGGCGGGTGGCGAGGGCGGATTGGTCGACGTAAAGTTTTTGCGCTTCGTCGCTCGGGCGGTTGACGGAGTGCATGACCTCGCCGGAGCTAAGTTGGCGGATGCTGGAGAAACCCTGCGGGCCGGTGACGATCTCGTAGTCGCCGAGGGTCTGCGCGCGCGGGAAGCGTTTTTGCTGCGTGGGCTGACTGGGGTTGGCCTCGTCGGAGCGGACGAGTTCGACGCGCATCTTCTCGTAGAAGGGCACGAACTCATCGCGCAGAATCGCGGCACGCATGTCGCGCATGAGGCGATGGTAGAAGGCGAGGTTGTGGATGCCGAGGAGGTGCCAGCCGAGATTCTCGCCGGTCTTGGCGAGGTGGTGGAGGTAACCGCGCGAGTAGTTTTTGCAGCAGTGGCAGTCGCAGGCGTCGTCGAGGGGCTGCTCGTCGAATTTGTAGACGGAACGGTTGAGTTGGAATTTGCCGCGCGAAGTGAAGACGGCGCCGCGTTGGGCGAGTTGGGTCGGGATGATGCAGTCGAACATGTCGACGCCGCGGTGGACGGCTTCGAGGAGATCGATCGGCGTGCCGACGCCCATGAGGTAGCGCGGGAGATTCTTCGGGAGATGGTCGGTGACGAAGCCGGTGAACTCGTAGCGCTCGGCGTGCGTCTCACCAACGGCGAGTCCGCCGATCGCCAGGCCATCAAAGCCGAGGGTGCGAAGAAACTCGGCGCTTTGCTGGCGGAGCGCGTGGTGACAGGCGCCTTGCACGATGCCGAACATCGCCTGCTTCGAATCGCCGCGGGCGGCGAGTGAGCGCACCGCCCAGCGGTGGGTGAGCTGCATGGCGGCCTCGGTCTGCGCGTATCCGGCAGTCGAGGGGATGCACTGGTCGAGCACCATCATGATGTCGGAGCCGATGGCCTTCTGCATCTCGATGCTGGACTCGGGCGAGAGGAGGAGGGTCTTGCCGTCGACGTAGCTTTTGAAGTGGGCGCCTTCCTCCTCCATCGCGCGCTCAGACTGGAGGGAGAAAATCTGGAAGCCGCCGGAGTCGGTGAGGACGGGGCGATCCCACTTCATGAAATTGTGGATGCCGCCGAATTTCTTGAAGACCTCCGGGCCGGGGCGGAGGAGGAGGTGATAGGTGTTGGCGAGGAGGACGTTGGCGCCAGTTTCGCGAAGGGTTTCGCGCGTCTGGCTCTTCACCGTGGCCTGTGTGCCGACGGGCATGAAGATTGGGGTTTGGACCTCACCATGCAGCGTCTGGTAGCGGGCGGCGCGGGCTTTCGAGCCGGAGGCTTCTTTTTCGAGGGTGAAGTTGAGACGGGACATGGAGGCAGGTGCGGAAAATAGAAAATGCGAGGGAGCCAGAGAGACACGGAGGAGCGGAGGAGAAAACTACGAAACACCACAAAGATTTCAGGGCGGCGGCGATGGCGCTTGCGCCGGGGGGCGCGGGGCGAAGGCTCGGGGCGTCCATTTCCCGGGCGACCTATGAAAATCAACACCGCCGACTTTATCCACAGCGCACCCGATCTCGCGTCGTGCAAGGCCTCGGCGCTGCCCGAGTTTGGCTTCATTGGGCGTTCGAACGTCGGGAAGTCGTCGCTGATCAACCTGCTCGCGAGCCGGAAAGCGCTGGCGCGGGTGTCGGGCACGCCGGGCAAGACGCGGCTGATCAATTTCTTTAAGATCAACAATGCGTGGACCCTCGTGGATTTGCCGGGCTACGGCTACGCACGGGTCGGCAAAGAGCAGCGCGCCGATTTCAATGAAGCGGTGGCGGACTACATCCAGAACCGGGAAAACCTGAAGCTGATGTTTGTGCTGATCGACTCTCGACTGGAGCCACAGCAGATCGACCGCGATTTCATCGATTGGATGGACGGGCGCATCGTGCCCTTTGCGCTCGTATTTACGAAGGCCGACAAGCAGTCGAGTAACCAGACGCAGGCGAATGTCGACCGATTCAACAAGACGGTGTTTGCGGGCCGGGCGACGTTGCCGCCGCAGTTCATTTCGTCGGTGGAGACGGGGCAGGGGCGCAATGAGATCCTCGCGCTGGTGGCGGAGCACATGGTGGCTGGGCGGCGGAAGTAATCGCGAACCAGCGCGAAATTCTCGACAGCGGCACACTTCCTGATGGAGATGCGGCGCATGGCTTCGTTAAACTCATCGCTCGGCCGTCTACGGGTGGTCGGATTTTGGGAGGGCATCTCGTTCCTCGTGTTGCTGGGCATTGCCATGCCGCTGAAGTATCTCGCGGGCTGGCCGGACGCGGTGCGCGTCGTGGGCATGGCGCACGGGGTGTTGTTCGTCCTCTACGTGGCCGCCGCGCTGCAGGCGGCTTTGGAACACGATTGGCCGTGGCGGCGCACGGCACTGGTAATGGTCGCGAGCGTGTTGCCCGCGGGACCGTTTGTGGTGGATGCGAAAATTCTTCGCGAAGCGGAGAAGGAGAGCGGGCCCGGGGCGTGAAAAAACCGCTGCACGACGAGCGGCGCCGCATGTGCGTGAGCAAGCGTCGCTACCGCACCCAAGGCGACGCGCTCGACGCGGCGCTCGTGGTGGGCGTGGCCCGACAGCGAAAAGCTTACCAGTGTCCGCTGTGCCGGCAGTGGCACCTGACCTCGGTCTAGGTTTAGCCGTGGCTTGCGCACGGGCGCCTGACGCATAGGAGTTGGTCTCCCCTCAACCTTCACCCACCCCTATGAAGTTGTTCACCCGTTGGCTCCGTTGTTTCGGCGCGCTCTGCGTCGCCTTGATGCTTGGCTCCACTCTACCGGCGGCGGAGGCGGGCGCGCCCCTCCTCGACAAGAATGGCAATCCGGCCGGTTTTCGCACGCTAGCGCTCGGAGACGCCGCGCCAGACTTCGCGCTGCCGGGTATCGACGGTCGGACCTGGCGCCTCGCGGACTTCGCCGGGCCGGACGTGCTGATGGTGCTCTTCACCTCGAACCACTGCCCGACCTCACACGGTATTGAGAAGCGACTACAGAAGCTACGCGATGACCTGCGCGGAAAAAGCTTCGGCCTCGTGGCGATCAACCCCAACCATCCCGAAGGCCTGAGTCTCGACGAACTCGGCTATGGCGAGTTCACCGATTCCTTTGCCGACATGAAGCCCTACGCGGCGAGCAACGGCTGGGATTTTCCCTACCTCTACGACGGAGAGAAACAGCTCACGGCGCGGGCCTACGGGTGCCTCGCGACACCGCACGTGTTCATTTTCGACCGGGAACGCCGGCTCCGCTACGCGGGTCGATTTGATGATTCGCGGTTCCCTGAAGAGGCGACGGTAAAGTCGCCCGACGCTCGCAACGCCGTTGAGGCTCTACTGGCGGGTCGGGCGGTGCCGGTTGCGCTCACCAAGCCGCACGGCTGTTCGACGAAGTGGCGCGAAAAGCACGCCAAGCACGTGGAGTGGGAGACCTCGTGGACGAAGATTCCGGTGGTGCTGGAGTCCATTGATGCGGCAGGTGTGGCCGCGCTGCGGGCCAACCCGACGAACAAGTTCCGGCTCTTCAATGTGTGGGCCACGTGGTGTGCGCCGTGCGTGGAGGAGTTTCCGCTCATCGTATCGCTCGCGCGGCAGTTCGACATGCGCGACTTCGAGGTGATCACCGTGAGCCTCGACGAACCCAAACAGGAGGCGAAGGCGCAGGCGTTTCTCCAGAAACAGGGCGCCGGTCTGACCAAGCGGAAGCAAGATTCCGTGAACAAGGAGGGGCGGAAGACGAACAACTACCTTTTCACCGGCGCAAGTCAGGATGCGCTCGTGGCGGCGCTCGACGCGGATTGGCCGGGGCCGCTACCGCACACCGTGCTCGTAGCGCCGGGCGGCAAAATCGTCTGGCGCCACAATGGCACGATCGACCACGCGACGGCTCGTGCGGCGATCGTGGCTGCGATCACGCCGTATTTCGCACCGCCGCCGGCGAAGAAATAGCCCCCGGGCTGCGGCCGTTCAGGGAGTCGCCTCCCGGCGGCCTCCCGGCGCGTTGGCGGGGAGTTCGTGCGGGAGAAAGTAGTAATACGTCATCATCCACCAACCCCAGGCTCGACGGTAGAGGAGGAGCGGGACGAGCACGGCCCCCGTGCCGCAGAGTGCGACGGCGGTCTTGCCGCCGATGACGTCGAAAGCGAACAGCAAAATCAGCGGCACAATGACGCCGGCGACGGTGAGCGTGTAATTAATTACGAGCGGCCCGAGGTAGAAGCCGTCGGGGCGGGACAGGGTCATACCGCAGTTTGCGCAGGTGTGATTGAGGGTGAAGTGCGCGCCGGGCGGGAAGAGCGTGCGTTGCCCGCAATTTGGGCAGGCATTGGCAAGGCCGCGGGAAACGATTTGGCCTCGGGTGACTCGCATGGACCAACGTGGTCGAACGGCGGGCGAGCGCAAGCAACGGGGCAGGTTACTGGGCGGGGAGTGCTGGCGCTGCGGTTACTCCCAGCAGACGGCCGGACGTGGACTCGACGCGAACCCGGGCACCGCGCGCGGACACGGCGGTGAGGACTTCGCCATCAAGATCGGCGATGGCAGTGCAAGGGTCGTCGGCGAGCGGCCACTCGGCCAGCCATTGGAGGCGGAGTTCGCGGTCGAGGCAGTAGAGATTGGGGATACCGGGCAGGAGGCCGTGGGGATGCTCGCGAACGTAGTAGCAGCGCTCGCCGCGGCAGAATTCGACGACCGCGGTGGCCAGCGGGGCGTGGGTGGCGGCGTGGGCCCCCTCGCGGGTGAGTTGGCAAAGCGCTCCGTCGATGACGGCGATGGGTTGGGGCGGAGGATTCAAGGCGATAAGGGCAAAAAGGGAGCAGTTGGCCGATGATACGGCGATAAGAAATTCCGGGCGGGCGCGACGGCGGAGGGCGGCGAATTGCCTTGTTCACCGAAGTTGGCTGCGACCAAATCGCGCCGCTTTCGACATCGGACTCCAGTCCGGTGATCCCCCTTTACCCACTATGAACTACCTCCGCTTCGCGGGCCGGCTGGCCTGTGTCCTCCTCGTCTGGGCTGCCCTCGGCGCCCGTCCGTCTGCCGCCCAATCCTTGTCCGTCGGCACGATCGAGGGCCGGGTCATTAACTCACGCAATGGCGAGTATCTCGAGAAGGCCCGGCTCACCATCGAGGGCACGCCGTTGGAAACGTTCACAGATTCATCGGGGCAGTATCGCTTCGCCAACGTGCCGGCCGGCGCCGCGAAGGTGCGGGTATTTTTCACCGGACTCGACGTGCAGACGGAGGCGGTGGTCGTGGCCGCCGGCACCACCGTCCAACGGGATTTCAGTATGGCCGCGATGCAGAACTCGTCCGTGAAGGACAAGGACACCGGCGTTGTGAAACTCTCCAGTTTCGTCGTCGGCACCTCGAAGGAGATGGATGGCGCGGCGATCGCGATCAACGAACAGCGCTTCGCCTCTAATATGGTGAGCGTCGTCTCGGCCGATGAGTTCGGCCACGTGGCCGAGGGCAACGTAGGCGAGTTCCTGAAGTTCATTCCCGGCATCAGCATGGATTACGGTGGCGGCGATGCGCGCACGATTTCCCTCGGCGGGGCTCCGTCGAACAACGTGCCGGTCACCATCGGCGGATTCGGCCTCTCCAGTGCGGCCTCGTCGGGCACGAGCCGCACGGTGGAATTGGAACAAGTGTCGATCAACAACATCGCCCGCATCGAAGTCTACCACTCACCCACGCCAGAATCGCCGGGCTCAGCGCTGGCCGGCGGAGTAAACATGGTGCCGCGCGGGGCGTTTGAACGCTCCAAGCCGGTGCTGAACTGGAGCACCTATTGGATGTTTCGCGATGCGGAGAAGCAGTTGCGGAAGACGCCCGGTCCCACGCGGGACGAGACCTACAAGATTCATCCGGGCTTTGATTTTTCGTGGGTCGTGCCGGTAAACAAGCGCTTCGGCTTTACGCTCTCAGGGGGGCACTCGTCGCAATATACGATGCAGGACTTTTTCTCCAACACGTGGCGCGGCGCTGGCCAGGCGACCAACGCGCCCGCGGCCAATGGCACGCCCGGCGCGCTGCCCGATACGACGCCGGACAAGCCCTATCTCACCAACTATACGGTGCGCGATGGCACCAAGCTCACTACCCGCGATTCGCTCGGCGCGACCGTGGATTTCAAGCTGACGCGGAACGACATGATTTCGTTCTCGTTTCAATACGCTTATTTCGACGCCGAGTTTAACAACCGCACCCTTAACTTCGGCATCTCGCGGGTGCTGCCCGGCAATTTCGACACGCGGAATACCTACGGCGACGTCGGGCAGGGCACGATCAGCGTCAACAGCGGCGCCCGCCAGAAGGCCGGAACGACCTACATGCCAACGCTGATCTGGCGTCACAACGGCCCGATTTGGAAGGCCGATCTCGGCGGCAGTTTCTCGCACTCGAGCAATCACTATCGCGACATCGACAAGGGCTATTTCCAGGCCGCCAACACCCAGCGCACCAATGTCACCATCGCTTTCACCGACATCACCTACATGCGCCCCGGCAAGATTACGGTGACGGACGGCACGACCCGCGCGCCGGTCGATCCCTACGTGCTCTCGAGCTACGTGCTCAACTCGGCGAGTAGCGACATGATGGAGTCGTCTGACGTGCAGCGCGGCGTGAAAGGCAATCTCGGGCGTGACTTCCGCATCCGCACAATCCCGGTTGCAGTGAAAGTCGGCGCCGAGGTTCGGCAGTCGATCCGCGACATCCGCGGCACGAGCGATCCCTACACCTTCGTAGGTAAGGACAAGGTGCGCACCACGACGCCTTCGACCGCTGGCAGCGATGACGGCGCCGCCATCGTGCTCGATGAAGTCTTCTCCCAGCGCTTTGCACCGTGGGGGTTCCCGCAGGTGCAATACCCCTCCAACTATGACTACTGGGAACTCTACAACGCCCACCCCGACTATTTTACGCGCGACCTGAACACCGAGTATCGCAACGCGGTGACCCGCTCGAAATACGCGGCCGAGGTGATCTCCGCGGGCTACATTCGCGGCGATGTGGCGTTCTTCGGCGGACGTCTAAAACTCGTGGGCGGCGTCCGGGCCGAGCAGACCAACGTGGAGGCGGAAGGCTTTCTCAGCGACCCGACCGGCAACTACCGGCGCGACGCCAACGGCGACGTGATCCCGCTGCGCGATGCCAATGGGAACATCATCTTCACCGGCACCGGCGTGAACCGCGTGCCCTCGCCCTCGTTGATTCAGCCCACGACGATCCCAAATCCGGCGGGTGGCGCGGCGTTGTCGAACGCCCTCGCGATTTCGAAGCTGACCTACCTCGACCGCGGCCAGCACACGCGGAAGGAATACCTCCGCTTTTTCCCTAGCCTCAACGCGAGCTACAACGTCCTCGAGAATCTCATCGCGCGCGGCTCGTTCTACCAGTCCGTCGGCCGGCCGGACTTTGGCCAGTATGCCGGGGGGTTGACGCTCCCCGACACCGAGTTGCCGGCCAATCCGAACAGCAACCGCATCACGGTAAACAATGCTGGCATCAAGGCTTGGTCGGCGAATACCACGAAGATCCGTTTCGAATATTACTTCGGTCGGGTCGGCCAGTTGTCCATCGGCGCCTACCGCCGGGATTTTCGCAATCTGTTCGGCAACGCCGTGTTTCAGGCGACACCTGAATTCCTCGCCCTCTACGGCCTCGATGAGGAGACCTACGGCCCGTATTACGTCTCGACCAACTACAACGCGCCGGGGTTGGTGCGCATGGAAGG
The DNA here is from genome assembly GCA_947453695.1 of Opitutia bacterium. Lineage (GTDB taxonomy): Bacteria > Verrucomicrobiota > Verrucomicrobiia > Opitutales > Opitutaceae > GAS368. The sequence continues at coordinate 3,363 of CANGHW010000055.1, read as the reverse complement.
AACGGAGTTCGACTACAAGCAGGCGTTGACGTTTCTACCCGAGTGGGCGCGCGGGGTGCAGGTCTTCGCGAACATGAGTGCGCAGCGTGCGGTCGGGGATTCGACCGCGAGTTTCAACAACTACCAGCCGCGCATCTACAACTGGGGCATCAGTCTCACGCGGCCGAAGTTCAATGTGCGGATGAATTGGAACTACCGCGGTCGCCGCCGTGGCACCCTGATCGCCGAGTCGCCCCGGAGCATCGAGCCCGGCACCTACACCTGGCAATCGAAGCGCCTCTACATCGATCTCAGCGGTGAGTATTCGCTCACCCGCCGGGTCGGCATCTTTGCGAGCATGCGCAATCTCAACGACGCCACTGAGGACACCGAGCGGCGCGGACCCAATACGCCGGAACACGCCCAACTCAACTCCCGCGAGGATTTCGGCTCGCTCTGGACCATCGGTATCAAGGGCACGTTCTAAATCCGCGCCTCGGCGCCAGGCAGCATGAAAAAACGCGGTGCTTTTCGGCACCGCGTTTTCTTTAGGCCTTAACCAAGCAGCACTGCTTGTATTTCTTGCCACTACCGCAAGGGCAGGGGTCGTTGCGGCCGACCTTGGGGGCCGTCGACTTTACCGGCGGCGGACCCTGGCGGACGGGACGCGTGTAGAGCCACTCGCCGTTGATGCGTTGGAATTCGGATTTCTCCTGCAGGGCGCCTTCGGCCCCGTGGTCGCCAACGAAAAACGCGGAAAAGTCCACGAAGGCGGAGTCAGGCGTGCGGCCGGCTTCGTGGGAGTGGACGACGAGGCGGGTCCAGGCGACGGGTTGCAGGTCGTCGGTCGTTTCGAGGTAGGGCGTGCGGGCGGTGCCTTGGTAGGAGAAATGCAGATAACGCTCGTCGTGGGCAACGTGGGCGGTGAAGCGGGAACGCATGAGCTCCTCAGCCGAGGCGGCTTTGCGGGTGCCGGCGAGCAGGGGGCCGCAGCAGGCATCGAAGAGTTTGCCGGTGCCGCAAGGGCATGGCTGACCGTTTTGAGGTTTGGCGAGGGCGGTGGGCGTGGAGGCCATGACGCCCGACGAAGCCGGGGCGGGCGCGCGAAGGCGAGTCAGAAGCTCGCAGACGAAGAACGTATCACCATTCGGGTGAGTAGCGTGGCGGCCCGTCGAGGCGGTCGAGGGGATTCAGGCCGATCGGCGAGTAGCCCGGGTAGTAAGGCCCCGGGCCGCCCTTCACGTGCGACTCGGAATAGCTGAAACCAATCGCGAGGCCGCGGGCGGGATCCTCGTAGGTGAGGGCGATGCCGCCGAATTTCTCGCTGTAGCCGCCGGAGCCCATGCCGAAACCCAGCGTGAAGGAGCCGTGGATTTCGGGGGTCGATTTCTTCGCCTGCGCCTCGGCGATGCGGGCCCGCACGCTGAGCGGGATGAAAGTCGGTGGAGCGAGGAGCGTGCGTGCGAGACTGGCGCCGGCACTGCGCTCCGCGAGCGCGTCGAGTTGGGCTACTTCAGCGTCGGTAAGTGTGGCCAGACCGGCGTTGCGGCGCTCGTCGGCGGAAAGGCGTTGGGAGAAACCGGCCGCCGGGGCCGGCGCATCGGCGCGGCGGGGGGCGGACTGCGCAACGAGGTCACGGCGGTAAAGCGCGTCGAGGACCGCGACCTGATCGGAGGTGAGGCGGGCGATCCCGGTAGCGGTGCGTTCCTCGGTGGAGAGCATCTGCGAGAGCCGGAGCGGGGCCTCGGCAGCGCGAAGTGACGGAGCAGCCACCGCGGAAAACGCGATCAAGACGCAGGCGAGGAGGGTGGCCCGGGGCGGCATGCAGAGGAGAGGTTGGCGCACAGACGGGGAAGACTCACGGATAATCTCTTGGGTTCCGTGTTTTCTGTCGACCTGCACTTGCCGGATGGAGCGCGAGAATTAGCCTGGGGCCCATTTGTCGTATGAGAAACGGACATCGTCTATATTGGCTGCTGGCGCTCGGGCTCCTGGTCCGGGGCGCTGGCCTCGCCGCACCTATGAGCACCACCGCTCGGGAAACGGTTGATAGAGAAATTGCGGGCTGGCGCGCCGAGCGACTAGCTGCGCTCACCAAGCCGGACGGATGGCTCACCCTGATAGGGCTGCACTTCCTGAAAGAAGGTGCCAACCGAGTTGGTAGCGCAAAAGACAACGATATCGTGCTCGCCGCCGGGCCGGCGCAGGTGGGAGTGGCCACGTTGGCGGCCGACGGGAGCGTGTCTTTCGCGGTCGCCAATGGCGTCGACGCGCGGGTGGACGGGCAGGCCAAGTCCACCGCGGTGCTCCAACTCGCCGAGGGTAAAACCAAGCCGACGCTCGTTTCCGTGGGGACCGTGAGTTTCTTCGTGATCGAGCGCGGCGGGAAAAAGGCGTTGCGCGTGAAGGACAGCGCGTCGCCGCGGCGAACGCATTTTATGGGACTCGACTATTTCCCGATAGATCTCACGTGGCAGATCGAGGCGCGATGGTTGGCGTTTGATCCACCGCGGCAGGTCCCGATCACGAGTGTGCTTGGTCATGTCTCGTCCGAGCCGGTGCCAGGCAAGGCGGTGTTTGAGCGCAATGGAAAGACCTATGAGTTGCTCGCAATCGACGAAGGCGCCGACGAGCCGCTGTTCTTCGTGATTTCGGATGCGACGAGCGGGAAAGAGACTTATCCGGCGGCGCGGTTCATCTACGCCGAACGGCCCAAGGACGGCAGAATCATCCTCGATTTCAATCGGGCAGAGAATCCGCCGTGTGCGTTTACGCCCTTTGCGACGTGCCCGCTGCCGCCGAAGGAAAACCGGCTGCCGTTTGCAGTGACTGCAGGAGAGAAAAACTACCGCGGCGGGCACGATTGAGCCCCGGCTGCGTTTCTAATCGGGCGCAGGCAGTGCGCTTCAGAGTCAGGATCGGAGCCGGCGGTCGCAGGTTTGCTTTGCCACCGATGGACGCGGCGGCACACTCGGAGTTGCACGCACGCGGCGCTCTCGTCGCGGCGGTTGCTTTGCCAACCTCAACCCTGATCCGTTCGCTCCCCCATGAACTCCCCGATTCCCCCTGATCTTTCCCGGCGTGACTTTGTCCGCCTGTCTGCTGCGTCACTCGGTGCCGCGGCCTTGGCCACGGCTGCGGTGCCGCGGGTCTTGGGCGCGACGACCGGCTCCGACCGCATCCGCGTTGGTGTGATTGGTTGCGGCGGCCGCGGTCCGGCCGCGGCGCAGAACTGCCTCGACTCGGCCCCCGGCGTGGAAATCACGGCGCTCGGCGACTTGTTTCCCTGGCAAGTAGAGTCGGCGAAGAAGAAGCTGAAGCTGACCAATGTGAAGGGCTTCTCGGGCTTCGACGCCTACCAGAAAGTCGTGGCCTGCGACGACG
>CANGHW010000054.1 GCA_947453695.1 Opitutia bacterium | reverse complement strand
CACTGTCCTCAATGAGCGAGCCGAACGCGCCGATTGAGGAAGCGAGCGTTCCGGCCAATTTGGTGCCCGTGAAGAAGCCACCCGGTTTGTCCGCCGATAGGTGCAGTTCCTCGTCCCTCACGGTGACAATATCAGCCGGTTCGACAGCGAGCTGCGCCGTCGTCGTAACTTGGACCGCACGGCCTTGGCCTATGTGATAAGTCCCGGTCGGGACAACGAGCTTGTTGTCCTCGATTGCGAACGGTGCGATTGCCGACGCTAGGCCGCGTGAGGATGCTCGCGCGGTTGCCGGAGGCGTGACGGCTGCCATCGCGGGCCGAGTCAGCCAGAGCAGACCTGCGCTGGCGGCGCTCGCGGTGGAAATGAAAGTGCGGCGGGTGCATGGTTCCATGCGCGCTCAGAGGCTGAAGGTGGAGCTAAGAACGAAAGCCCGCGGCTCGTTTAGGCGCGTGAGCACGACTTCGGGCCGGTTGGTGCCATCGCGGCGGTCAACCGCGCGTTGCGGGAAGAGTTTGTTTTCGTCCAGGACGTTGCGGATGTTGAGTTGGAGGCGCCAGCTGACCTTATGAAACAGTTTGCGGCGGTATGTGATCCACGCGCCGGTCGTGGCAAAATCACGGGCGTAATAGGGACGGTCTGCGATCGCTACACCGCCGGCGGTTTCGGCGAAACCGATCACCGACCGGCCGCGGATGTTGGCACTGGCTCCGACTGAGAAGCCGCGCAGCCGCGAGTCGTTACTGAAGTCGTAGCTGGTGATCAAATTGGTCGACCACTCCGGGGCGAAAAGACCATCTGTCGGAAGTGCCGCGAGGGCGTTGAAGTTCGCCATGGTGTTTTCGATGCGCGTGACGGCACTGCCGATGGTGCCTCCGCCGGTTGTGCCATCGACGAGCGGGGTGTTCATCCACGTGGCATTGCCCTTCCATTGCGGAAGATATTGAGCGAGATAACCGCGTAGGAGCGTGCCGCGCTCGATCGTTTTTCCGGGCCCGCGTTTGCTCCCGTTTATAGTGATGCGCCAGGCGGTGGTCAGATTGGCTGTGATGCTGGCTTCGTAGCCGTCGGAATAGCCCGTGTTGATGTCGGGCCAGATCGAACCGATGAACGCATACGGATTGGTGAGGTATTCTGGCTTCTTTTCCACCGCGGCTAGGGTCGTCCAGATGGCGTTGATGTCGTTCTGGAAGTTCCCGTGCAGGCCGTTCGCAACCGTGGTGTCGGGGCGGTTGCGGCCGAAATTCTTATAGTAAAGCACGTCGGCCACGATCCGGCCCTTGAGGAAGTTGAATTTAAGCCCGTAGTCCTCGCCGTCTCCCTCCTGATTCGGTAGAAGCCGGCCGGCGAGGTCGCGCGATGTGGCGTTGGGCTGAAGGTTGTTCGACTGATTGGCGAAGAGGCTCACCCACGACAGCACGTGCAGCACTGCGCCCCGCGTGTGCGTTTGCCCTTCGACCTGCAGTCGGCTTTTGGGGAAATTTTGCTTGGCGTCAAAGTAGCGCGGGTCCGGGTAGATGTTGCGGCTATCGCGCCATGGGTCGAAGTCCGTCTGGTTGCCGCGGTAGGTGATCTGCGTGTCCTTGCGCAATCCGAAGGTTATCACAAGCCGGTCGCTCAGAAATGAACTCTGGGTGGCGAACGCCTTCGTGATCACCCTCGTTTGGGCGGCGGTGCCGCCGAAGACTGCCATCTGGACAGGAGTGACGCCGGAGGAGTGGCGTGCCGGTAGGGTGTCGTTCGCGAAAACTAGGGGGTACCGGTGGGCGGCATTGAAACCCGCCGTGTTCACATCGTGTGCCGGGTCAAGGTAGCCGCGGAAAATAACTCGGTTCGTAAGGTCTGCAAGCGAGGCGCTGGCGCCTGGCAGCGGCGTGGCGTTCGTGGAGGGATTTTGGCTGGAGCGGGTGTCGGAGATGCCATCCTCGCCGAACGCCGCCACGCGGTGGCGACCGAGCCACGGGCCCATGCGTGGCCAATACCGCGCGAAGTCCAGGTCGTAGGAAAGCATGAGGCGCTTCGTGTTGCCCACGAACCTGCTGGGCAGAATGTTTGCGAACGAATCAACGTAGAGCATCCCGACATTGGGGTTGGGTGCCCCGTTCGGAAGCTGCCGGTTAACGTCGGCAAAGATGCGGTCGAACTGGCCCCCGAGCGACGCGTTTACGATCGTGTCACTCATCGTTCGGTTGATTGAGGCCTCGAGAAAGAGGTCGCGTCCGATTTGCTGCTCCCAACTGGCGCTGAAGGTGCGGAAGTCGGATTCGCGGGTTGCTCCCTGGCCGATCACGTTGGCGGTTGGCGGCAGGAGAGCGGGGTTCACGAGCGACCTGAAGGTCGACAGGGTTGGGTAGGCGGGAAAGGCCGGGATCGCACTCCGACCTTGGTTCAGCCAGCTCATCCGCGGTACCACAGTGCCTGCCGGAGTCTCGTCGGTGACCACCAGGCTTTGCGATGAACTAGAAAATGCGTTCTGAATACCGGCCGGCGGGGTGCGTCCGCTGCCAGCGGTTGCGAGCAGGGGACGACCTGCGTCGATCCACGGGGTGATGCCATCGTAGGAGGGCCAGGGGCGGATCGCCAGCGTCTCCAGTGATCCGGATTCGTAGCTCGCGCGCAGTGATGTAGTCCGCGAAGGTGTGTACCGTGCGGTCAGAAAATGCCGGCGTTGTTCGTTTCCGCTGGGCGAGCGGAAGCCCTCGGAATTCTCCCGCAGACCGGCGTAGCGGAGAGCAAGCTGGTTGGGCCGGATCATGGCGTTGACGTCGACGGTGGTGCGCAGGCCGCCGAAGTTGTCACCGCGAACCTCGGCCTGATAGGAGTTGCGGAAGAGAGCGCGCTTGGTCGACGACGTGAACGCGCCGGCGGGATTGCCCAGTCCGAATAGGATCGAATTGGGACCGCGCGTGAAAGTGAGGTTCTCCGCATTGTACCGGTCAGGCGGGACCGACGGCGTGCTGAAGAAGTCCTGGCTCACCAATGAGGTGTTGCCGCCGCGTGTTACATACTGAGGGCTCTGGGTGGTAAGGAACGCGTTGCCACTTCCTGACGTGTCGAGAACGTTGCCCACGTAGGCATCTGTGTTCGGAGCAAAGGCGACGAGGTCATTCACGCTGGTGGCGGCGAGGTCGTCGAGCAGCCGCTCCGTGAAGACCGTCATGGCCGCGCCCACATCGCGCAGGGACGAGTTCAGTCGTGTTCCGTTGAGGGTCTGCGTGGCAAGGTAGCCCTTTTCGGAATCGGAAGTGACCGTGAAAGGAGACAGGGTGGTGATGGATGATTCAGCCGGAGTGGGGCTCTGCGCGGGGGCGGCTTGGGCGAGAAGCGACGGCTGAACTGTGGAACACAGGACGGCGGCCGCAAAGGCCAGTCGGGGGGCGGTCTGGTGGCAGGATTTCATGGGGTAATGGCGAACGCGCCGGGGATTCGAGTATCATACGCCGCCTGGGTGTCGGTTGTCATGTCATAGGAGCCTATGACTTGAACGGTGACGCGAAAGGAACTAGGCTCAACGACCGGTTCCGGGGGGGCGCTTAAGCGCGGTCCGATTCCGCCTCGGCCAGCTTTCCTCATTTCCCATGATTTACTTCTCGAACCGTTTCAGGTCCGGACGGCTTGGCCTCGTTGCCATTGTACTGGCCGCGGTGGCCTTGATCGTGCCGCTGGATTTCGCCCGTGCGGGAACACCTGGACTTCAGATCACTGGTGACTGGGAAGTAGAAGTCGCGCTGCGGGAAAAAGCACAAACTGTCCGACTTCGCGTCAAGCCGGCCGTGGTCGTCGACGTCAAGGACGAGCGGCTGCCGAGCCTTGAGGAATGGACCTTCGACAAAGGCGCGCGCCGGACCAAGCCCGCGGGCGTGGCGGATCCGACGAACCATGGACGCTTTATCCTCGATCGGAATAGCGTCACGATGCGCCCGACAGCCGAGGTCGGCTCTCCCTCCTACGAGTTGGGCAAGGACTTCGAGGCGGATCGCGAGTGGGGTGGACTGGGCCGGCTGCGTGGCGGGCGGATTGCGGTCGGGCAGCCCGTCGTCGTGAGCTACCGTTATCATCAGCGGCGACTCGACTCGGTGGTACTGACGCCGGCCGGTGACGTGGTGCTGCGCGCCGGGCAGCCGCGCACCGGATCACCGCGACCGCCGGAACTGCAGCCGGGCGAACGCCGGCTGGCCAACATTTGGGTCCCTGAGCGGCTGGCGAAACTCGGACCGCAGAATCTCTTTCCGATCCTTGAGGAGGCATACCCCGAACCCGTGCGTCAGTCTCCGTCCGAGGCGGCGCGATTCTTTCCTCAGACCCTGCGCCGGCTGCAGGAGGGAAGAACTCTGCGGCTGCTGGTTTGGGGGGACAGCGTGACTGGCGGCTACCTGGGCAAGGACCAATGGCCGCACCAACTAGTCAGTCGGCTGCAGGCCAGGTTTCCGCAGGCGAAGATCGAACTCATCACCGCTGCTTGGGGTGGCGGTAACACCCGCAATTTTCTCACCGCGCCGTCAGGGCACCCGCTTGCTTATGCCGATCGGGTGCTCGCCGTGAAGCCCGATGTGGTGATCTCCGAATTCCTCAACGATTCCCCGCTTGATGCGGCCGAGACTGAGGCTCGGTATCGTCAGGTTCTGGCGGACTTCCGGAGGATCGGAGCGGAGTGGATAATCATCGCGCCGCATCCGAGCACATTTACGAACCCGCCGGCGGAGCGGGAGGTCGACGAGGACCCTCGCGCCTATGTTAAGATGATCCGGCGCTTCGCTCCGGAGAATGGAGTAGCCTTGGCGGATGCGACGGCCCGTTACGGACGGCTTTGGCGGCAGGGACTGCCATGGACCACCCTGATGGGAAACTCGGCCAATCATCCAGACGAGCGCGGCATGGCGATCTTCGTGGACAGCGTGCTCGCGCTGTTCCCCTAGTGTAGTGTCTCGTTATTGTAGTGACATAACGTGATTCGCGCTCCTATCCTCCCGGCCATGGGCCGACCAACCGAATCCATCGAGGTAAACGACCTTCAGCACCGTGAACTGGAACGTATGATCAACGCACCGACCTCGCCGCAGCGACTGGTGCTTAGAGCACGAATCGTCCTTTCGCGGGCGCAGGGCCTGAGCCAAGAGGCGACCGTGGCAGAACTGGGCGTGAGCCGGCCGACGGTCATTCGGTGGGAGCGGCGTTTCGCGGCGCTTGGGGTGCAAGGATTGGTCAAGGACGCTCCCGGTCGCGGCCCCAAACCGTCGATCCCGGAGGCGAAGAAGAACAAGCTGATCACGCAGGCGACGCAGCCGCCGCCGAACCGGACTCGCTGGAGCGTGCGCTCGATGGCCCGACAAGTGGGGATTTCGCCGGCGAGCGTGCAGCGGATTTGGGCCGCCAACGACATCAAGCCGCACCTGACCCGAACCTTCAAACTGTCCCGCGATCCCAACTTTGAGACGAAGTTCTGGGACGTGATCGGCCTTTACCTCAATCCGCCGGACCGAGCCCTCGTTCTTTGCTGCGATGAAAAGAGCCAATGTCAGGCACTCGAACGCACTCAGCCTGGGCTGCCGCTCGGTGTGGGCCACATCCGCACCAGGACTCACGACTACACCCGCCATGGCACCGTCACGTTGTTCGCCGCCCTCAACTATCTCGACGGGAAGGTCCTGAGCACGACCGCGCCGCGCCATACCAATGTCGAATGGCTGAGCTTCCTTAAAAAGCTGCACCGGGAGACTCCGCGAGGACTGGCCTTGCATCTGATCATCGACAACTACGCCACGCACAAACATCCCGCGGTCCGCGCATGGCTAGAAAAGCACCCGCGCATGCACGTTCACTTCACGCCGACGGGTTCCTCTTGGCTCAATCTGGTCGAGCGCTTTTTTCGCCAACTCACCGACGATGTCATCCGAGAGGGCAGTTTCGCCAGCGTCGGTGCACTCGTCACCGCGATCAACGTCCACCTCGCCCATCACAACCTCAAACCCGTCCCCTATCGCTGGAAGGCGCAAGGCGCTGCGATCTTGGAAAAGATCCAGCGAGCGCGTCTGGCTCAGCCCAAGTCTGTTTTGTAATGCCATTAGAGAATCACTACACTAGATGGCTGCGCGGCGGCCCCGCCGCCCCCGGGGGCCAAGGCCTATCGCTGCGTGACGCGCGCGACGGCCTGGGCCCGGGAATGAACATGCAGCTTCTCGTAGATTCTTCTGATGTACGTGTGGAGTGTCCCCATGCTGATCCCGAGCGCGTCTGCGATTTCCTTGTAAAGCAGGCCGCGCACGAGCTCGTCGAGTACCTGTTGCTCGCGTGGTGAGAGGACGGCGTCGTGCGGGAGCGGGGCCGGGGTGCGATGAAATGACTGCACGACCTTGCGCGCGATGTTGGTACTCATGGGTGAGCCGCCGGCATGAATTTCGCGTATGGCGGCCACCAGCTCCGACCGCGGCGTCTGCTTGAGCAGGTAGCCGGTGGCGCCGACCGCCAGCGCCTGAAAAATCCGGTCGGCATCCTCGTAGACCGTGACCATCGCGAACTGGGTCGCGGGCAGGCGGGGCTTGAACTGCCGCACACATTCGATGCCGCTCTGTCCTGGTAGGTTGATGTCGACCAGCACGATGTCCGGCCGGGCAACTTCCATTTCCGCCAAGGCCGCCTCCGTGCTGCCGAACTGGGCGACTACCTCGAAGCCGGGCTCGCGCTGCAGCCAGCCGGCCATGAGGCCGCGCACGCGCGCGTCATCTTCGATAAGGCACAGGCGGAGATTCACGGAGGCTAGCATAGTGTGGGACGGTGTGGCAGGCATGCTTATAGGTTCCCATGAGTGGCTCCGCCGGCGTCTAGTCGCTGCAACGGCACGCGCAGTCGCACCGTGCAACCCTTGCCGGGCGCGCTGTCGACGGTGCACTCGCCGCCGAGATCCGCGAGACGCCGGGCCATGTTGGCCAGGCCATGCCCGCGGCCGGCCACCGCGTCAGGGTCGAATCCTCGGCCGTCGTCCTGCACAGCGAGGGTGAGTCGGCCGTCGGTGATCGCGAGGATGATGCCAACACAGGTGGCGCCGGCGTGGCGGACAGCGTTGTGCACGGCCTCCTTGAATGCCAGGAATAGCTGGTGACGAACTGCCGAGTCGACGGGCAGTGGTGGTAGTGCCACTGGGACATCAAGGCGGCACCGCACTCCAGCTCGCTGTAGAAAAGCCCGGGCATGGTTGCCGGCAAATGTCGCGAAACTGTCGAGGGTGTCATGTTCGGGATTCACGGCCCAAACGATCTCGCTCATGCGGACGGTGAGCTCCCGGGACGTCTGGTTGATCTCCTCGAGATGACTGGCCACCTGCTCCGGTGGATCGATGCCGGTCCGGGCGGATTCGCTTAGCATTACGATGCGGGTGAGGCTGCTGCCAAGATCGTCGTGAATGTCGCGGGCAATCCTTCCGCGCTCCTGCTCCAGCGCCCGCTGGCGTTCGAGCGCCGCGAGCCGGCGGCGCGACCGCCGCCGCACGAGCAGCGCCACGCCGAGGCCGACGGCCGCCATGGATCCGGTCCATGCGCCAGAGCGAAACCACCACGTTTGCCAGAACTGCGGCTGCACCCAGACGGCGAGGGTGGCGCCGCTCTTGTTCCACACCCCGTCCGCGTTGCGCGCCCTGACCTGGAATTCGTAGCGGCCCGGCGGGAGTTGGGCGTATACCGCGGCCCGGCGGGTCTCGGACTCATACCAGTCCTCGTGCAGCCCCAGTAGGCGGTGGCAAAACCCGACGCGACCGGGATTGGTGAGACTCAGACCCGTATAGCGAAACTCGAAGCGGCGCCCACCGGGAGGAACCTGCACCAACTCGCCAGGCGCTGTCGTGAGGGCGACGCCGTCGACGAGAATTTCCTCTATCAGCACGGGGGGAGGTTGCTGGTTGGAGCGCACTGAGTCCGGCCGGACTGTCGCAAGCCCCTTTCCGGTGGCGAACCAAAGACGGCCGTCCGCGGTGCGGCAGGCGGCTGGCTGGGTCGTGCCGGAAAGCTCCAAGGTGGCGAGTCCGCTCGTTTGATCACAAACCACGCACGGCACCGCGTCGGTTTCACCGTCCGCCGCGCGGTGGAGGTCGGCTCGGGCGGCGCGAAAGATCCCGCCCAGGGATCCGATCCAGAGATTGCCTGCTCGGTCGTCGAGAATCTGGCAGACGACATCGTGCGGCAGACCGTGGCGAGTGGTGAGCAGTTTCAGGCGGCCGTCACGCCACCGGCCGAGTCCGCGCCTTGTGCCGACCCACAGCGTGCCGTCGGCGTCGGCGAGCAGCGTGCGCACCTGCTCACCGATCAGTCCCGCGCCGAGACTGACTGTACTTGTTCCACCGCTGCCGATGCGCAGCAAGGTCCCATCGTCGCGCCCGCACCACAGTGTGCCATCAGGCTGCTCGGCAAAGCAGCGAACCGGGCCGTTCCTCAGGGCGGACTCGTTCTCGAACCAGTTCCAATGCCCGTTCCGCAACCTCCCCGGACCTTCTCGGGTGCCGACCCAGAGGTCACCGCTGACCGATTCGAACACCGTGAGTACCACGTTGCGCCCTTCTTTCGCTGGGTAGGTGGGCCGAAGTTCTCCCTCCTCGAGGCGGCGCAGTCCTGAGTTCCAGGTGCCGACCCAGAGAACACCGGCACGGTCTTCCAGGACGCTCGTGGCCACGCCCTGCCAGATGCCGTTTCGCTCCGGCAGGTTGGTCACCTTGCCGTCTTGAAGCCGGTAAACGCCGCCACCCTCTGTGCCGATCCACACTCCGCCGGAGGCGGCGGGTGTGACCGAAAGAAGGGCGCTGCTGCGCCAGTGGTCCGGTGTATCGACCATCGTGACACGCCGGGCGTTTAGGCCATTCAGCCCACCGTTGCCGGTGCCAACCCAGACCGTGCCCTCCCGGTCTTCCATGAGACAATACGCCCAGTTGTGCCCAAGGCCGCTGGACTCGTCGATTCGCTCGGCGACGCCGTCCGGATGGAGAATGCGAACACCGTCCTTGAAGCTGCCGCCGACGATGCGTCCGTCCTGCGTTTCAATGAAAGCCGCCAGTACGATCGTGCCCCAGTCCGCCCAGCCTCTGTCCTCCATCCATTTGCCGGCTTGCCACCGCTGGAGTCGGCCTTCGTTCAACATCCAGAGGCCTCCGGATCGGGCGGCGAAGAGCGCCTGACAGCCGCGGGCCAACGTTAAACCGCCGACAGGTGTTCTTTCCCCGGTCTCATCCAGCCGGAGCAGTCGGCCACCGGCTACAACCCAGGCAGCGCCGGCGCCGTCCACAGCGAAGAGACTGGGGTGCGCCCGCTCCCGCACGATCTGGGTCGAGCCATTCTCCCTCACGCAAAGCGCGGTTCCTTCATCGTTGACCGCCCACATCGCTCCGCTTGCCGCGCCCACGAGTCGAAGCACTGGCCTCGCCGGCCAGTCCGCCGGCAGCGTGACGCGACCAAAAACACCTCCATCATACATCGTGATGCCACCCGCTGTGTCGCCGACCCACAGACGGCCTTTGACATCCACAGCGAGACTCTCGATGCGCTCGTGCTGCAGAGTGGGTGTGTTCGCTGTGTCAAAGACGCGAAACCGCCCGCCATCGAAGCGAGCGAGGCCATGCAGGGTACCAACCCAAAGGTAGCCATCGGGGGTCTGGGCGAGCGCACGAACCTTGTTCAGCGGCAGACCCTCCTTCATCTCCCAACGTGACACTGCATGTCTCGGACCGAACTCGATGGGCAAAGCCGTTTCGGCCGCACGCGTCGAAGCCCTCATCGCAACTAAGGCGAAGACGACAGCCGTGGCGATCCGGAGCAGGACACGGTGGTTAGCGCAGGGGCGAAGCGGCACCTCTGGATCATTTGGGGGCTGACGTCTTCGATGCAAGGTAGCCGCGATCATATGTTTCTATGACATGACGGAATGCCAATTGGAGCGTATCTTTACCGACTATACCGGTCCGTCCTCGCGACGCACGCCGGACAGCCAGTTTTCATGTCTCAATATCCCAACCCCCACGACTCTTCCTGCTTTATATGAAATCCAAAAGCCTGATGTGCTCGGCCGCTCTCGGACTGCTTTTGGCCTCGGTTGCGCCGGTCGTGGCCACCGCCGGCACGGCGAGGCGACCGAATGTCATCGTCGTGGTAACCGATGATCACGGCTGGGCTGATCTCGCCTGCCAGTGGAATCGGCCCGAGGTGGCGACGCCCAACCTCGATGCGCTTGCCGCGAGCGGGATTCGTTTTTCGCGCGGGTATGTGAGCGCGCCGGTGTGCATCCCTTCGCGCGCGGGTATTCTTACCGGTCGCTACCAGACTCGTTTCGGAATCGAGACCAACTCCGACGGCCCGCTTCCCGCGGCCGAGAAGACGATGGGGGATCGGATGCGAGAGGCCGGTTACGTCACCGGCTTGGTCGGCAAATGGCATGTCGCCAGCAGCCGGTCCAACTCGGCGGCCAGCAAACGCGTGCCGCCGAATGAGATTCTCTGGGGTGACAACGCCACGCTCTCCGATCCTAACCTCCCTGGCCGGCGCGGCTTCGACGAATACTTTTATGGCGCCTATCGCAACTATGCGGCCTCCTTCGACCTGAAGGGTAAGACCCTCCCCAACGCGCCCGTTCTTGTGAACGAGTCGCGCTTTCGCGTCGAGGTCCAGACGGACGCCGCCCTCGCCTTCATCAGGCGTCAGCAGGGGAGCAAGCCCTTCTTCCTCTACCTCGGGTACTTTGCACCCCACGTGCCGATGGAATCGCCCGAACCTTGGTTCTCGCGCACCTCCACCGAACTTCCACTGCTGCGGCGGCAGGCCTTGGCCATGATTGCCGCGATGGATGACGGGATCGGCCGCCTGCGGCAAATGCTGCGCGAGCGCGGGCTGGATCAGAACACGCTCATCGTGTTCCTCAGCGACAACGGTGCGCCGCTCAAGCCGGGCATGTGGGATGGGTCGCTCAATGATCCGCTCATCGGTGAAAAGGGAATGCTCACCGACGGAGGTATCCGACTTCCCTTCCTGATGTCGTGGCCGGGCACTTTGCCGGCCGGCTTCGTGTTCCAGCATCCGGTCATCTCTTTGGATATCCTGCCCACGGCGCTGGCGGCCGCCGGAGTCGAGATCAGATCGGAGTGGAAACTCGACGGCGAGAACCTGTTGCCCTTCCTGACCGGCCCCCGCCAGGGTTCGCCACACGAGAATCTCTACTGGCGATTCAGCGGGCATGCTGCGGTGCTCTCCGGTCGCTGGAAGCTCATCTACCTGGCTTCCGGGCGGTGCATGCTGTTCGACATGGAGAGCGCCGAAGGGGAAACCCGTGATGTCGCGGAGCAGAACCCGCAGTTGGTCGCCACTCTCCGTACGCGACTGGAGGCCTGGGCTGCGGAGCAGAGTCCGGCCGGCTTGCCGAAGAAGCAAAGTGTCGAAACCGAGGAACTGATCCGGCACCACATGCTGCCTGGACGACCCCAATGAGCCGCCCGGGCACCGAAATCCCATGATCCGACTTCACGCTTCCGCCGCGCTGGCTTTTGCGGCGCTGCTTCCGGCCACTTCCTCGCTTTGCGGTGCGCCAGCCCGTCCTAACATTTTTGTCATCGTCACGGATCAGCACCACGCCGGAATGATGAGTTGCGCTGGCAACCCCTACGTGAAGACGCCGCACCTCGACGGCCTCGCCGAACGTGGAGTGCGGTTCGAGCGAGCGTACACCAGCAATCCGGTCTGCATCCCGGCGCGGTTCAGCCTGATGACCGGGATGATGCCGTCGGTGATCGGCATGGAGCACCATCGCGAAGCCGGCAACTTTGTCGCACCGGGGATACTAGCGGCGAGCTTGGGCACGGTTTTCCAGCAGGCCGGCTACCATACCGTCTACGCCGGCAAGTCGCACTTGCCCGGCCAGGCCGGCGTGCTCGACAACCCCAAGGCCTACGGCTTTGAGGAGATTTTAGCGCCCGAGGACAAAGAGGGACGCGATCCCGCGGTGGACGCCTGCGTGGAATTTCTCCGGCGGCCGCAGGCCAAACCCTTTGTGCTGTATGCCTCGCTGATCAATCCGCACGATATCTGCTTTCTCGCCATCCGGGCGCATCTCCAGCGCATCGGAAAACCCAATCCGGGCTTCGCACTGCCCGCGCTGAAGGAACTCGACCAAGCGCTCCAAATGCCGGCGGGCATGAGCCTGAATGAATTTATCGACAAGCTGTGCCCGCCGCTGCCGGCCAACTACGGCGTGCCGACGGCGGAGCTGTCGGCTCCTTGGGCCGAAAAGCCGGACTTCATGCTCTTTGCGCGGCAGGAGTGGGGCGAGCGCGAGTGGCGGCTGCACCGTTGGGCCTACGCGCGGCTGACCGAGCGGGTGGACGCGCAGATCGGCCGGCTGCTCGATACCCTCCGAGCCTCCGGCTTGGACAAGAATACGATCATCGTCTTCACCAGCGACCATGGCGACCAGGACGCGTCGCATCGCGTCGAGCACAAGGCTTTCCTGTTCGAGGAGTCGGCGCGGATCCCGTTTGTCGTGTCGTGGGCCGGCGTGACCAAGTCCGGTTTGGTGGACAAAAGCCATCTCGTGAGCAGCGGACTCGATTTGGTCCCCACGGTTTGCGATTTCGCCGGTCTGGCGATTCCCGCTTCACTTCGCGGAAAGAGCGTGCGCGCCTTGGCGGAAGGACGTCCGGTGGCTGACTGGCGCAATTGCCTCGTGGTGGAGAACACCGCCTCGCGCCTCGTCCAAATGGGACGGTGGAAATACATGGTCGGCAACGCCCGGATCACCTCGGCCGACATGGCGAGCATCGGCCTGCCGTCCACGGTCGTGCGCGAGTCGCTGGTGGATCTACAGACGGATCCCGGCGAAATGAAGAACCTCGCGGCAGACGCCTCGGCGCGGCCGGCCCTGGAGCAGGGACGGCGCATGCTCAAGCAATGGTATGCCGACAACGAACTCGCGCTCGATCCCGGCTATATCGTCCGCGAAACCACGCACTGAAATGTCTGCCCGAAGACAACGGCTTGGCCTAATGGCCCTCTTCGCGGGTCTGGGTCTGTCGGCTGTCGCCGCGGCACCGGCTGCCTACGTGCCGGCTCCGGAACCGGTGGACACCGGCCGCTATCTTGTCGGGGCGGTGATGTGCCCACTCTGGAATGATGGCAAACGGTGGACCAAGATCGAACCTTACCCCGATCGGAAACCGCTGCTGGGCTGGTATGACGAAGGTGATCCCGAGGTCACTGACTGGGAGATCAAGTGGGCGCTCGATCACGGCATCTCGTTTTTCCTCGCCTGCTGGTATCGCGAGCCGGGCAGCACCGCGGAGGCGATCGTGCGCCCCGGGCTGGACCATTGGATCAAGGGCCTGCAACGGAGCCGATTTCACGACAAGTTCAAGTTCGCGATCATGTGGGAGAATGCGAACAAGTTTTATTCCGCACCCACGACCGAGGAGGATTTCCTGGGGAAGCTGGTGCCGTTCTGGATTGAAAGTTATTTCCGGCGCGCGGACTACCTGCTCGTCGACGGAAGGCCCGTGTTTTCCATTTTCAACCCCGCGACGTTTGTCCGCGAACTCGGCGGTGAGGCGCAGGCCGCGGCGGCCCTTGAGAAAATGCGCCTCGCCTGCGTGCAAGCCGGATTTCCCGGCATTTACCTACTCGGCCAGTCGTGTTGGGGAAAACCGCCGGAGCTCATCGAGCAGGCCACGCAGATTCAGCGCCTCGGTCTCGACAATAGCTGGGCCTACCACTGGCCGACCTTCACTGGAGCCTTCGGCGGCAAGCTCAAGCCCACCGGGGCCGAGGCCATTGCGGCGCAGGAACGACTCTGGCGCACGCAGCCGCCTCCCAACCTGCTCACACTCTCGATGGGCTGGGACGAAGCGCCCTGGCATTTCAAGTATTCCAAGGTGCAATGGCGGCTCACGCCCGCTGAATTCAAGGTCCTCGCCCAAAAGGCCAAAGCGGTCATGGATCAACGCTCCGGCGTCGGCTTGGAGAGCCGGCTCGTGCTCCTCGACAACTGGAACGAGTTTGGTGAAGGCCACTACATTTTGCCCACGCAGGAGCACGGGTTCGGCTACCTTGATGCGATTCGCGAAGTTTTCGCTCCCGGCGCGCCGGCGCACATCGATCTGACCCCGGGGGAAATCGGCCGCGGTCCCTACGACCGCATCTATCGCGCCTGGATTTTGAACCATCCCGCGCCGGCCGTGAAATAAAACGCGCCCCGCATGAAATTCCCGCAGACATTCTCTTTCGCTGCTCTCGCCTGGTTGCTGGCCGCTCCGGAGCTGCCCGCGGCCGACCGGCGGCCCAACCTAGTCTTCGTTTGTAGCGACCAGCAGTCGTCCGACATGATGGGTGCTTACGGCAATCGGCAGATCAAGACGCCGAATTTCGACCGGCTCGCCAGCCAGGGCGTGCGCTTCAACCACGGCGTCTCGAATTCTCCTGTCTGCACGCCTTATCGCGGCATTTTGATGAGTGGCCAGCACGTGCTCAATAACGGAGCGATCCAAAACGATCTCCAGCTCCTGCCGGGCCACGGCACCTACCTGCCCGAGGTCCTGCGCGACGCCGGCTATCACCTGGGCTATTACGGCAAGTGGCATCTCTACGGTGGCGACCGCGTGCGGGGCATTCCGGTGGGACCTTACCGCTACGGCTTCGATCACGAGTTCCTCTCGAATAATTGCACCCTAGTTTTCGATGCCGCGCGCGCGTATTACTGGGATCAGGACGGGACGACGAAAAAACTCTACGGCGACTGGGAGCCTTACGCGCAGACCCGCCAGGCGATGGACTTCATCGACCACCACGCTGACGAGCCCTTCGCGCTTTTTCTGGCGTGGCATCCGCCGCACAACTGGGGTGTAGCCATGGCCGGCTATGATGCGCCGCAGGACATGCTGGATCTCTACGACCCGACGACACTGACCCTCCGGCCCACCGTGCGCGACACCTCGCGCATCCGTCAGATGTATCAAGGGCACATGGCGGCGATTTCCGGCCTCGACCGCGCCTTCGGCTGGCTGATGCAAAAGCTGGAGGAGCGCGGCCTCGCAGAAAACACCATCGTGGTGTTCACGGCCGACCACGGCGACCTGCTCATGAGCTATGACTGGGCCAACAACAAGGGACGCGCCGAGAGCGGCTCGTGCCGCGTGCCTTTGCTGGTGCGCTGGCCGGCGCAGTTGAAGCCCGGTGTCAGCGACCTCCTCATGGGCACGCTCGACCTGATGCCCACCTTGCTTGGTCTCATGAAGCTGCCTGTGCCCGCCACAGTCCAGGGCCGCGACGCCTCCGCGGCGATTGTGTCCGGCCGCGACGACGGCGTGGATGCGCTGCCGCTCTTCTTCATCCCGATGAACTGGCGCGGCGTTTACACGAAACGCTACACCTACTCCGAGGCGCTGCACGACCCAGCCGCAGGGGAGGGCGCCGCGGGCCAGGGCACCTTCAATGTGCTCTACGACCGGCACGCCGATGCCGCCGAAACCCACAATCTTTTCGAAGATCCACTGACCGTCGAGGTCCGCCGCCAACTGCACGACCGGACCCATGCGTTCATGGCCAGTTTCGGCGACACGGGGCTGAGCGCCAACGAGATTCTCCGGCGTGTGGTGCGCGAGGAGGACTTGGCGAACGCCCTGACCGCACCCGCGCGACGACCCAAAGGCTGGGAAGGTCGGCTGAAGGGCCGGCCGGTTGATATCCTGAAGGCTTCGATCCCGACGGAAACCGCCCGAAAAATTCAATGAACATGAACCCTCGATACTACCATTCCATGGCCGTTGTCCTTGCCCTCACGTCCGGCCTGGCCGCTTCGGTCCCGGACAAACTGACGCCTGCGGCTCCCGGCAGCATCCGCCTTCAGGGTTGGGTGGGCGAAAAAATCGAGCTGAGCATCGGCCACCGCGTAATGGCGCAGGATGTGGAAAAACTGATCAAGCCCTTCCGCGATCGCAAGGAGGAGAACATCGGACACTGGCGCTGTGAGTATTGGGGCAAGTGGTTCACCTCGGCGACCCTCGGCTACGCCTATCAACCCACACCGGAGAACCGCGCGCTTCTTGACCGGGCCATCAAGGATCTGTTGGCCACACAGACGCCCGACGGCTACATCGGCACCTACCGTGCCGACAAACATCTCGGTATCTGGGACGTTTGGGGCCGCAAATACACGTTGCTCGGGCTCATCGCCGATTACGACCTGAACGGCAACCCGGACGCGCTCAAGGCTGCGGTCCGCCTGGCGGATCACCTGCTCAAGGAAGCGCCTCCGGGCAAAGTCAACCTGACCGCAACCGGCGCCGACGTCCTGAAGGGCCTTGCGCCGAGTTCAATTCTCGAGCCGATCGTCCTGCTCTACAACCGCACGGGAGACGGGCGCTACCTCGAACTGGCCAGCGACATCGTCGCAAGCTGGGAAAAGCCGAACGCCTTCCTGCCGCACGGCCTGCAGCTGGAAAAACAGGCGATGAACGGAGTGCCGCCGGTGCAGATCGCCTCGCCCAAGGCCTATGAAATGATGTCCTGTTTCGAGGGCCTATGTGAGCTGTATCGGACCACCGGCGAGCAGCGGCACCTGACCGCTGCGATCAAGTTTGCCGAGAGCATCCGCCGCACCGAGATTATGATCCACGGTTCGGGCTCGAACCATGAACTGTGGGCCGACGGCACGCGCCTGCAGACCGAAATCCTTGAGCAACCCGTGGAGACCTGCGTCACGGCCACGTGGATGAAGCTTTGCTATCAATTGCTCCGGGTCACAGGCGATCCGGTCTGGGCGGACCAGATCGAAGTCGCGCTCTATAATGCCCTCGCCGGCGCCATGACCCCGGAAGGCAACTGGTGGGCCTATTTCTCGCCCCTTAGCGGCCAACGCGTGCCCAGCCACTACCAGCATCAGGATGTCCAGATGAGCTGCTGCGCGGCGAACGGCCCGCGTGGGCTCTTGCTTACGCCCAATTGGGCTGTGATGGGCCGCGCAAATGGAGTTGCCGTTAATCTCTACTCCGCCGGCAGCGCGCAGTCGCGGCTCGCGGACGGAACGGACGTGAAATTGTTTCAAGCTACCGATTATCCGGTCAACGACACGATCACGATCACCGTCAATCCGTCGCGGCCCGCGATGTTTTCCCTGGCGCTGCGTATTCCCGCTTGGAGCCGTCGGACCTCGCTCACGGTGAACGGGCAGTCCTATCCGTGCCAGGCCGGCACCTATGCCGAGGTGGTGCGCGAGTGGGCACCCGGGGACAAGGTGGTGCTGCAACTTGATCTCCGCGGGCGCGCCGTGGCGGCCCCGAGCGGGGCGCCGCAGTTTGCCGTGATGCGCGGGCCGATCGTGCTCGCGCTGGATGATCGTCTCGTGAAAGCGCAGGACGTGGCCGCGTGGCTGGTCGCGAATCCCGACGGCAATGTCGATTTGGCCCCCAGCGCCAGCAAGCCCGCGGGTGTCTGGATGGCGTTTGATGTGCCTTTCGAGGTGCGGCCGAGCCATTTCTTCAAGCACCACCAGATTGTGCTCTCGATGTGCGACTATGCGTCGGCGGGGAATCAATGGAGCAGCAGCAACCTGTTCCGCACCTGGCTACCCCAGCCGTTGTTTCTCAGGAACATTTACCCCGCCGACACATGGCGGCTCATGTGCCCCGAGCTCGCTGAGTGTCCCACGATCCCGGACGCCGGCAACGTGCACAGAGCCGATTGGAAGCCGGCTGCGAAACCACGGACGCCCAATTGATACTCGGGCCTATTCTAGGCCGGCTGGCTAGCGGACATTGCTGTTTTCCATGATTCCCAATCCGATTTTTGGAGTGCTATTTCACTGGCTCGGCGGACTCGCGTCCGGGAGCTTCTATGTGCCCTACAAGGGGGTCAAAAAATGGTCGTGGGAAACCTACTGGTTGGTCGGTGGATTTTTCTCGTGGATCATCTGCCCGACGGTGCTCGCGAGCATCCTGACGAAGAATGTCTTCGGGGTGATCCTGCAGCAGTCGATGAGCACGCTGTGGTGGACGTATTTCTTTGGGGCGATGTGGGGCTTCGGCGGCCTGACCTTCGGCCTCACGATGCGCTACCTCGGTATGTCGCTCGGCATGGGTGTGGCGCTCGGCTATTGCGCGGCGTTCGGCACGTTGCTCCCGCCGATTTTCAAGTCGTTCGCTCCGTCGATTCCAGTCGCGGAGACGCTCGGCCAGATCGCGGCGACCAAGCCCGGCCAGATCACGCTGGTGGGTGTGGCCGTGTGTTTGCTCGGCATCGGGATCGCGGCGTTGGCGGGTCTGACCAAGGAACGCGAAATGGCCGAGGTGGAGAAGAAGAAGGCGATCAAGGAGTTTTCTTTTAAAAAGGGACTGGTCGTCGCGACGTTCTCCGGCGTGATGAGCGCGTGTTTCGCGTTTGCCCTCACGGCGGGCAATCCCATCGGCGAAGCATCGGCGAAGGCCGGGACCGATGTGATCTGGACGGGCTTGCCGAAGCTCGTCGTCGTGCTCCTCGGTGGTTTCACGACGAATTTTATTTGGTGCGTGATCCTCAATTTCCGCAACAGCACCGGCTATCAGTATCTCGCCAGCGAAGTCCGCGCCGAACATGCCGGTCTCGCAGCGACGGGTGGTGAGCACGGTGGCGACGCCGCAGCCAAGGCGGTCGCTCCCTCGGCGGCCGATCTCAAAGTGCCTCGCCTCGGCAACTACTTCTTCTCGGCGTTGGCCGGCACGTGTTGGTATTTCCAGTTCTTCTTCTACACGATGGGTGAGACCCAGATGGGCAAATACGGCTTCGCCTCGTGGACACTCCACATGGCGAGTATCATCATCTTCTCGACGATGTGGGGCTGGATCTTCCACGAGTGGAAGGGTTCGTCGAAGAAGGCCTATACGCTGATTGCGCTGGGTATTCTCGCGCTGATTCTTTCCACCATCATCATCGGCTACGGCACCTACATCAAAGGCGCCAGCTGAGCTGATTCACGCTCCCTCCCCCAACTCCTCTACGCTCCAAGCCCGCAAACCCATGGCTACCTCCGCTTACTTCCTCGCTCAGGAAACATACGCTGCCCTCGGTATTGATACCGAGGCTGCGCTCCGCCGTCTCGCCGGCGTGCCGATCTCGCTCCACTGCTGGCAAGGCGACGACGTCGGTGGTTTTGAGAAGACCGGCAACGATCTCTCCGGCAGCGGCATTGCCGCAACGGGCAATTATCCCGGCAAGGCCCGCACCATCGATGAACTGCGCAAGGACCTTGAGCTCGCCTACCGCCTGATCCCCGGCAAACACCGCCTGAATCTCCACGCCTGCTACGGCGACTTCGGTGGCAAGAAGGTCGACCGCGATGCGATCACGGTCGCGCAGTTCCAGAGCTGGATCGACTGGGCCAAGGCCAACGGGCTTGGACTGGATTTCAACCCCACTTGCTTCGCTCATCCGAAGGCGTCCGATGGCTTCACTTTGTCGCATGCCGATGCCGGCATCCGCCAATTCTGGATCGATCACTGCATCGCCAGCCGCAAGATCGGTGCCGAGATGGGCCGCCAGTTGGGCACACCGACGGTTACCAACGTCTGGATCCCGGACGGCTACAAGGATCTGCCGTTTGATCGCCGCGCGCCCCGCGAGCGCCTGACCGCCGCGCTCGACGCGGTGTTCGCCGAAGCGATCGACCCGCGCCATCACCTCGACGCGGTGGAGAGTAAACTGTTCGGCATTGGCTCGGAATCCTACGTCGTCGGCTCGCACGAGTTCTACCTCGGCTACGCGATCCGCAAGCAGAAGCTCATCTGTCTCGATGCCGGTCATTTTCACCCGACGGAAACGCTGACCGACAAGATCAGCTCCGTGCTGATGAATGTGCCCGAGCTGTTACTCCACGTGAGCCGCGGCGTGCGGTGGGACAGCGACCACGTCGTGATCCTCGACGATCACCTCCGCGCGATCATGGAAGAACTCGTGCGCGGTGATTATCTCGGCCGCACGCACATCGGTCTCGATTATTTTGACGCCAGCATCAATCGCATCGCCGCTTGGACGATCGGCACGCGCAACGCGATCAAGGCTCTGCTGATCGCGCTGCTGGAGCCGGCCGCGCAACTTCGCTCCTCGGAGAACGCGGGTGATCTCACTGCGCGGCTCGCGTGGATGGAAGAGTCGAAATCACTGCCGTTTGCGGCCGTCTGGGATGAGCACTGTCGCCGTCAAAACGTGCCAGTGGGTGGCGCGTGGATCGCGGAAATCAAGGCCTACGAAAGGGCTGTGCTCTCACAGCGCGTTTAGCGGGGACAGGAGGGACTGCTGCCCGTCGCACGATTTCGTTGGCGCCGTATTTGGGCCGCGGGGTCCGCATTGGTGGAGGCGAGTTTCTGGGGATTCTTGGCGAGTGCTATGACGTGATTTGCGCACCAAATCTTCGCGAAATAGGTTTCGCCTTTGGCTGCCGCACTGGGGTTGTGCGTCGTCCCCATAAATTGTTTCCGTAGTCGTCTTGCGTCCCCTCAAAAAAATAGCCGATCAGGTGGTCATCGCTGTCAGCAAACACTCCTCCCAAGCGCAAAACTCGGTGAACTGAGGTTTTCCGTCTCTAAACGCACGCTGAGCGTGATTGGCCTTCGCGGAAGTGTGAGCCAGAAGGAAGTATTGTGGCGGCAACTTTGAACGGACTTTGAACGAAGCTCAAACAGAGCGCCCCCGGTTGCGATGCGCCGGCCAACACCTATTTCCATCATAGGGATATTGCGTCTTGGTTCATCTCGATTGGGGTTTTCGTGCGCTGTTCAAAGTTGAGACGACTTTGAACGGGATTTGAGACGGCCTTAGGGGTTTCTCCGTAGCGGTTTGTCTTCACGAGTTGATGCATAGTCGGGTGGATTGTGTTTTTTGGAGGGAATCTTCGATGCCATATCCGTTGGTCCATATTCAGTGCCGTGGCTTTGCCTATGAATCGTGGGTTTCGGATTCGGTGTGGCTTCTTGCCTGCGGTCAGGACTTTCGCTCGCACGGTTTTGTTACCGCTGCCTAGGCTAATCTCAGGGTATTCAGCCTGGCCCGTCATGCAGCGACCACTCGACCCACCAAGTGCGCTCCTCGCCGGGGTTCAGTTTTCCGCTTCTGCGCCAATCGTTGACGGCCGTCTCTAGGCTGTCCGGCGCACCATTGGAGGGTTCGACCGCGAGATGATGCCACCCTCGGTAGCCGCCGCGCGTCAGCCACAACCCGAGGCATGGAGTAGCGGCGACATCCCAACGGATAGACAGGGCGCAGCCAGTGTTGGCAGTGCGTAGTCTGACTTCGCCGACCTGAGGCATGGCAAAGGCTTTGAGGTAACCCTCCGAGTTGTCGGGCAATTCAAGCCGATCCAACCGCACGCCAGCGAAAGGCTCGGGCCACGACCAATTTGCGCCACGACCATCGGTCGTTCCTCCTGCCGCGCATTCCAGTCTAATCGAGGACACATCGTCCGGCAGTTCCAGCCTGTCGCCAGCTTGGAGGGTAAACAACGGATGCATCGCCCAGAGGTAGTCTTCCTGCTGCGCACCGAGATTCTGCAGACGGTAGTCGAAACGAACGCAGTTGCCCTCCAGTCGAATACTCCGCGCGAATCGCAGCGGCGTGATCGGAAGATCGACGGTCATCGACAACACGCCGTCCACGAGCGCCGCAGCGTCGACGGCCCACGGGAGCGCCCAGATTTCACCATGGTCCGGCAGTTCCCGACCTTTCCAACGACACGGTGCTACGGTAGGAATACACTCGTCCAGACCGACGTGCGTGCCGGCGGCAAACGAGTCGCCGAGTCGGTTGCGAAAAAGACGTAGGCCCGTTGGCGGCGCCCAAAGCCACTCGCGGTTTGAACGCCGATTAAAGAGCGAGGTAACGCGGCCGCCGAGTTCGGGGAAGACCTGCAACGTGACCCGATCGTTGATGAGCGAAATGCGATCCCAGCCGTCGATTCGTTCGCGGGAGATGGTCGTTTTCATGGGTCCACCAACTCCCGCTCAATCTGTTCCAGCGACCTTCCCTTGGTCTCCGGAAGTTTGAAGAAGACGAAGACCAGGCCCGCCACGCAAATCGCCGCGTAGAGCCAAAAGGTTCCTGCCGCCCCGAGGTTGGCATTCAGGATGGGAAATGTGTACGTGAGAATAAAACAGGCGATCCACAGCGCCGACACAGCGACCGACATGGCCGCCCCGCGAATGCGGTTCGGGAAAATTTCGGAGATCACCACCCACGTCACCGGCGCCAGCGACATCGCGTAGCAGCCGATGGCGGCGAGCACGAGGAGCAGCACCGGGAGACCGTTCACGCCGTTGGCGTAGCAGAGGGCGATCGCCGCGTAAATCAGGGCCAGTCCGGCGGCACCAAAGAGCATCAGCGGCCGGCGGCCGACGCGGTCGACTGTGCCCAGGGCCACAAAGGTAAACGCCAGATTAATCGAGCCAGTCCAAGCAATGTTGCTGAGGACGCTCGAGATGTCGTAGCCCGCCGCCTTAAAGATCTCTTCGGCGTAGTTGAAGATCACGTTGATGCCACACCATTGCTGAAAGACTGCCAAAGTCACGCCGAGCACCAGCACCTTCGCCAGCTTGGGATCGAGCAGTTCGGTGAAGCGCACGCGCTGACCTTCCTCGGTAGCCAGCGTGGAGTTAATCTCCGCCATGGCCGCGGCGGCGTAGGTCGCGCCACCGATCTTCGCGAGGATTTTTTGGGCCAATTCCGGCCGGCCGTTTTTTGCGAGCCACCGCGGACTTTCGGGCACGGCAAACATGCCGAGGAAAAACAGCAACGAAGGTGCGGCGGTCAGTCCGAACATCCAGCGCCAACCTTGCTGCCCGAACCACGAGTTGCGGATAAACTCGTCCGTGGCCCCGGCTGGCAGATGGCGCACCAACGACCAGTTGATGATCTGCGCGAGCAGGATGCCGACGACAATCGTGAGCTGGTTGATCGAGACGAGCTTGCCGCGCATCTGCGCCGGCGCCACTTCGGCGATGTAGAGCGGTGAAAGATTGGAAGCCAGACCGATGGCCACTCCGCCCAGCATTCGCCAAAAAATGAAGACGGAGAAAGTGCCCGCCAGCGCGTTGCCGATCGAAGTGAGGGCAAAGAGGAACGCCGAAAGAATCAACAGCAGCTTGCGGCCGTAGCGATCGCTCAACCCACCTGCGAGCAGTGCGCCGACGAGGCAACCGATGAGCGCGCAACTGTTGGCCCACCCGATCTGGGCCTCGCTGGTGAGCTGAAAGTAGCGTTGGAAAAAAGGCTTGGCCCCACCGATCACGACCCAGTCCCAGCCGAACAACAGGCCGCCGAGCGCCGCGACGGATGAGATCAACCAGACATAGCCGACATGCAATTCGGCTTTCAGGTGAGAGGCGCTGGCGGGGGAGGAGGTAATCACGGTGAGGTGGGTTCAGTTCAACTCTTGGGTTAGGTCGGCGGCCAACGCGTGGTTTGGGTCGCGCCGCAGAACGACCTTCAGCAGCCCATTGGCCTTCGCCGTCTGCCCGAGCCCGAGCCACGCTTGGGCCTGAAGGAAAAGGGCCGTCGTCTCCTGCCGGAACTGAAGATCGTCATCAAACAGCAGCATCGTCGGCAGGGACGTCGCGAAGTAGTCGATCTTGGCCTCAGCGCGCTGGAGTCGCCGGGCGTAGGCTAGCAAATCGCGCAGGAGCTGGCGGGATTTTGCGACCTGCCCAAGTGCCTTCAGCGCAATGGCCGAGTAGTAAGTCATCTCGGAAAACGCGCGGACGCTCATGGCCTGAAAGTCGCCTTTGAAATTGGCGGCGGCCTGCCAGTGGTGCCGTGCTTTTACGACCTCACCGAGTCCGGCGAGAGCGATGGCCAGCCAGTAGTGGGTGTCGCTTTGATTGGCGAGCAGGTGCTTCGCCTCGCAGAGATTGGGCGGCGCGGTCAAGGCGCTCTCGAAATGGCCAACGGCTGCTGGGAAATCCTTTCGCGCCAACGCCGCGCGGCCCAGCGCCTGATGCGTGCGGACGTGCTGACCGAGCGGCCCGCCTTCGCCGCCTTCCCACGGTTGGAATCTGCGTTTGGCGAGCAGTTGCAGCGCCTCGACGTGGAGGCCCCTCTGGTTCAGCAGGGCGCAGAATTCAACGCTGAGATCATCTCGCTGCGCGACCAACGGCAGGTATTTTTTCGTCTCGCGCAGGCGTTTCACGGGAGATTCGCCCAGCCGTTTCCAGAGTTGGTCGCGTTCAAAGAGCAAACGAGCGTCTGCAGGAGCGGCGCGCAGGGCCCGCTCGTAGGCGCGCCGGGCCTTGGCTGCGTCTTTGGCGATGTTGAAATAGCCAATGCCGAGATTGCGCCACACGATGGAGAAACCCGGATCGAGCTTTGCCGCTTTTTCCCAACGCTGGATCGCTTCCCGGTGACGGCGCCGGTCGTAGAGCAGATTACCCAGATAGTAGGGCGCACGCGCATCGGCCGGATTGACGGTCATGGCGGCTTCCAAAATGGCGATGTCTTCAAGGCGCGACGGGAAGCAGTAGTCGGGCGCGAGAGCGGCGGCGCGGCGGAAATGTCGCAAGGCTGCCGGCGCTGCGTTGGCCCGCTGGAGTTCAAGCCAGCCCAGTGTGTAGTGAACCAACGGCAGTGCGCCCCAGCTCTGGTCGGGCAAGTCGGTGGGTTGCGCCGATGATTTTCTCAGCAACGCGATGGCCTCGTCGTAAAGCCCCGCCCGGGCGCAGTCATGGGCGATATCCAGCGCCGTCTGCAAATCGCAGCGCAACACTTCGCAGCGCAGATGGCACGCCCACCGATCCAATCTGTCGAGGGCGTGCGTATCGCGGAGGACGGTGTCGGCTTCCGCCGTGCGCTGCAGTTTGCGCAGGACGATGGTCTGGAGGTTGCGGGCGCGGAGGTTGTCGACATTCAGCCGCAGCGAACGGCCAAGGTGGTCCAGCGCGGTGGGCCAGTCGGCTTTCTTGCAATCCAGTTCGGCCAGCGCGTGGTAGCCGGCGGACTGCCAGGCTTGGTTCCAGACGGCCTTGTAGAACGCGTCGTAGGCCTCGCCGTCGCGGCCGAGCGCCCGCAGACAAATGCCGAGGACGTAATAGGCCTCTCCATCGGCCGGATTGGAGTTGCGCCGTGTGAGGCGGGCGATGGCTCGGCGCAGAAAAATTTCCGCGGCAGTGAATTCGCCGCGACGGAAATGCCACGCGCCGAGCGCTTGGTTGCAGCGGGCATCGCCAGGATCGCGCCTGAGCGCCTCATTCCAGTAGAGCGTCGGGCAGCGCGTCGCGTGGCGATACTGCTCCAAGTGCAGGCCAGTGATGAAAAGTTCGTCGGCGCTGGCGATGTCTGCGGGCGGCGGCGGTTCCGTCGCCGGCGGAGGCACTTTGCCCTTCACCCGCGACTTGGGTTGGTAAGCGATGATTTCATTTCCGTTGCGGTCGGAAACCGAGAGCCGCAACTCCGTTGCCACGAGTTCGCCTGGGACTTTGTGTTCTGCGATGAACGGGTCGCCCGGCACAAGATCGCGCGTCGTTTCGCGCAGGACTTTGCCGTTGCGGGTGACCCGAATCTTCGCACCGGGAATCCGTTCGGTTACCGCCACGCCGGCCCTAATGCTGTCGTCGAGGACCTGGAGGCTGATTGAGGCGGCCAAATTGGCGTGCTGAGCTGGCCCGATCTTCTGGATGGGATACCAATACTGGCTCCACGATTTCGTCTCACCGGGTTGCAGGAAACTGAAGTCAGGTTGGTTGTCGGTGTAGACTCCCGCCATGATCTCGATGTAAGGCGCGAATTCGCCGGTGGTATCCCGGTCGGTGAGATTGCGATCCCACGCATAGCCGAACTCATGGTTGCCCCACGTCCACTGCTTCTTTCCCGGGGAGATGTGGTGATTCGCGATGTGGACGATACCGGCCTGCGCCTTGTAGTCGTAACCGCCGAAAAAGTCCTCCCGGCTGCCCATGCACATGTAGGAGGTGGGCACGGGAATATTGGCGTAGAACGACAGATCATTAGGCGCATAGCCCACCGGTGCTTTTCCGCCGGCGTGAGGCGGCACAAACTGGGCGGGGACTTCGCTCGGCGGAATACCTTTCTTCCCGCGTTTGCCGTAATTGACGCCGTAATAGGATCCCTTCGCCAGCGGATACTCGCTCATCGAGCGGCGGGCGTGGTCGGCGACGTAGGTGACGTCCGGCGGGAAAAAGCTCTGATAGGCCTCATGCACGCGGGTGGCGACATTGGCCCACCAGAGAAAAGTCTGGGGTAGCGCTGTGCGGTTGT
This sequence comes from Opitutia bacterium, assembly GCA_947453695.1. Classification (GTDB taxonomy): domain Bacteria; phylum Verrucomicrobiota; class Verrucomicrobiia; order Opitutales; family Opitutaceae; genus GAS368. The sequence goes on along the minus strand of CANGHW010000054.1, from coordinate 6,303 downwards.
AGGTGCGGACTTTCAACTCCACGAACGCCTTGCCGGGGTGCAGACACACGCCGTGCATGCCCTTCATCCGCGACATCGGATCGTGATCGCCGCACCAAACCGTGCATGAACCATCGGCACCTTCCTCAATCTCAAACTCCACGGGCAAAAAGGTCGCGGGACGATGATGCTGCGGCCAGTTGAACTCGATCCCACCGGACGCCCACGGACCGGCCAGACCGACGAGGGCCGGCTTGATGACTGGCTGGTTATAGACCAGGTCGTAACCGTTGGTCTTGTCCTGAATTGCGTGAATGCGTCCGCCGATTTCCGGGAGCACGAGCACGCGCAGATATTCATTCTCGAGCCAAATGGCCTTCCACTGTCGATCAACGGGTTTCTCCGCGATGCGATCCGTGAATGGCAGCGGATACACTTTACCGCAGCTCCCCTGGTAAACCCGCTTCTCGAGGAACATCGGGTTCTTGTCCGGCGCAGCCGGCAGGTAGGTGGGCAGCGTGATCGCGGTGACCGCGACGGTTACTTTGGAAGAGGGGGGCATATTCGGATTGGGCTCGGTGTTCGCGCGTGCTGCCGTCGCTGAATTAGAGGTGCACGGGAAGCCGACGGAAATCTAACCCCACGAGCCTTTCGCAGTAACTACCCGAACGGAGGGGGGAATAAGGGTTGAAAAACGCCCGCACTGACCCGGACTAAAGCCGCAGTGCTGGCTCTGCTTTTAGACCGGCATCGGCATCCATCACCGATTTTCATGAGGCTGCGGCCGTTATTCATCCTTGGGTCGAGTCTGCTGACCGCGCCGTTGGGCGGTGCGGCAGAGGCGGCGGCTTTGCCGACGCTGACGGTGGTGCGGCAGGTGAGCGCGTTGAGTGAATCCGAAGCGGCGCGCAGCTATCCCGTGCGGCTGCGCGGCGTCCTTACTTTTCACGACTGGGAATTGAGTTTCCTGCAGGACGCCAGCGGCGGCATTTTCTTCCGTAACATCGAGCACCTCGTGCCCGCTGGCACCGAAGTGGAGATCGAGGGGTTTACCCAACCAGGCCGGACCATTCCGATCGTCACGGGTCCGGGACCACGCGGCGGCCAAGCACGGATCCGCTCCCTCGGAACCAGCCAATGGCCGGAGCCGGTCCGACTGGCCGCGGGTGCGCTCGATCAGGGAATCTACGACGCGCGGTGGGTCAGCGTTCGCGGCGTGGTGACCAATGTGGCGAGGGTGCGTGATGGTATAATGCTGGATCTCGTTTCGGACGGCTTGCTCGTGCAGGCGGCGATTCCCCGGTGGCCGCAGAATTGGGCGTTGCCCGGCTATCTGCGTGACCTGACCTGCACAGTGAGAGGTGTGGTGGCGCGCAAACCGGTGCCCTTGGACGGGGACCTGGGACCGACCAAAACGGTGCTCTGCGTGCCGTCGCTGGAAATGGTTGAAATCGCCCCGGAGGGCTTGGCTGCCCGGTTTGATCGCCCGCGGCAGACCTACCAAAAGCTTTTTCCTTCATCTTCGTGGGATAAGCCCCTCGTGCGGATTTACGGGCAGGCGCGATTCGCCCGGCCGGGGCAGGGTTTCTATTTGTTCATGGAGAATACGGCCAACGTCTGGGTGCAGACGAGCGCGCCGGGAAAGATCACCCCAGGCGATTTTGTCGATGCGGTCGGCTGGAGTGAGATATTCGACGGACGGGTGGTTCTCACTGATGCGGTGTTCCGCGTGGAGACGTCCGCGCCTCCCGCCCCGCGGCTGACCTTAACGGTGAGCGACATCGAGGCGGATACCGTCGGCTATCATGGCGCAGCGATCACCGTCGAAGGGAGGCTCGTCGAGCAACAGCGCAATTTGGCGGAGGATTCACTGGTGGTGGAGGAAAGGGACATTCTGTTTCTCGTCCGCCGACCGCTTCTCGATGGAAGCAAATCGCTACCGGTGCTGGAGCGGGGCACACTCCTTCGGCTGGGCGGAGTCTGCCAAACCAAGCGGCTGCCCCTGCAGGAAAACATGCCGGCGACCTTTGCTTTTCAGTTGTGGCTGACGTCGGCGACCGATGTCGAAGTGCTCCAACTGCCCCCTTGGTGGACGGTGCAGCGGGTCTTCATCTTGTGCGGCGCGATTTTGATTCTGGGACTCCTGGCGGCCGGCTGGGCTGCGCTGCTACGCCGGCAGGTGGCGCGGCAAACGGCCGTGATCGGCCAGCAACGGGAGCGTGAGGCGGTCGCGGAGGAGCGGACCCGAATCGCGCGGGAGCTGCATGACTCGCTGGGGCAGGAACTGGTCGGCATTGCCCTTCAACTCGATTCCGCGGCAGCACGAATCACGGAATCACCGCAGCAGGCGGAGCGGGCGCTCGACATGGCCCGGATGATGGTGCGGCACAGTCAGGCCGAGACCAAACGCTCGGTGGAAGATTTGCGCGCCCATGAATTGAGCAGCACGGATTTGCCCGCCGCGCTCGATGAATTGGTGCAGCCGCTGATCGCCGCGACCGGGTCCGCGCAGATTAGCCTCAAGTTGGAGGGCACCCCCCGGCGGCTCGCCGGCATCATGGAACATCACTTGTTGCGGATGGGCCAGGAGGCCATCGCCAACGCGGTGCGTCACGCGCAGGCCGCACGGATCGAAGTGCGCGTACGCTACGACGAGCGGGAAGTAATGCTCGAAGTGAAGGACGACGGACGCGGGTTCGATCCCAGCGAAGCGCTTGCCACGGCGGCGGGTCATTTCGGCCTGCTCGGCCTCCGGGAGAGGGCCAACAAACTGCAAGGTCGCCTGCGGATCGAGAGCAAATCCGGGGCCGGCACGATGATTTCCGTGACCGTGCCGACCGAGGGAGATTCTCGAAAATGAAACCGACGAAAATTTCCCTCATGGTGGTGGATGATCATTTTTTCGTTCGCATGGGCCTGGCCAGTTCGCTCAATGCGGAGGCGGATATGCAGGTGATTGCGGAGGCCGACAACGGAACGCAGGCGCTGGCTCTCTACCGTGAGCACCATCCTGACATCGTCATTCTTGACGGTAGGCTGCCGGGATTGAGCGGGGTGGAAACGCTCGTAGCTCTGCGCCGTGAGTTTCCCTCCGCGCGCGTGCTCATGCTCTCGATTGATGAAGGTGAAGAGGACGTGTATCGCGCGTTACAGGCCGGTGCGGCCGGCTACTTGCCGAAGGCCGCACAGCTTCAGGAACTCCTCCGGGCCATCCGCGCCATCCACGCCGGCGAGCGCTATTTGCCGCAGGCGCTGGCCGCGCGTTTGGCGGAACGCGGCCCCGGGGCGACGCTGACCGCACGCGAGCACGAGGTATTGGAACTGGTGAGCAAAGGACTGACCAACCGTGAAATTGCCGCGACGCTCAGCTGCTCCGAGACGACGGCGAAGTGGCACCTGAAAAATGTCATGCAAAAACTCGATGTCACCGACCGCACCGAAGCTACGCGCGCAGCGGTGGAGCGCGGAATATTGCACGTCGAGTAGCGAACCGCGGGAGGTCTCGCGCCAACCGGCCGACGCACCGACTGGGGTTCAGCCGCAGTTGCGGTCGCCCCTCCAGACGCGGGGCGAGCGGCCGAACTTCCGCGCAAAGACAGTAGCGAAATACTGGCTCGTTTGAAAACCGCAGGCTAGGGCGATGTCGGTAATGCTGCGCGCCGGCTCGCTCCCAAGCAACTGGCAGGCGTGTTCCAGCCGGCAGCGCGTGAGATACTCGATCGGTGTGCAATTGGTCTGCTGCCGGCAGTATTCGCTGAAGGAACTGCGGCCGATGCCGCACTGCTCTGCCATGGCTGCAAGTGTCCAAGGCTCATCTGATCGCGCGCGCAGTTCCTCCAGAAATAGGCGCACGGTGCGCTCGGCCGACGACAGGCTTTCGTCGAGCTTCATGCGTCGGGTCGTCAACAAACCGGCCAAGGCAATCCATAGGCCGTTGAGGAGAAGTTTCACTCGCGTGCAGTGGGTCGGCGAAAACGGCTGGCTGCAACTCGCCGCCAGTTCCTCAAAGCAGCGCGCCAGATTGCGATCGGCCTTCCACACGGGCCTTTCATTGTGCCGGAGTTTGACGGTCATCGGACGCAGCAAGGACGGCTCGAGCAGCATCCACGCCGGCCAGCGCCACGCCTGATTGGGGCGGCGCACCCCGACGTCGAGGATGACCCAGATCAGGCGCGACGCGGTGACGTTGGGATTGCCCACGCGGTGTTTCTGCCATGGGCGGGTGATCGTGAAATCGCCGGGTTCGAGTTTAAAGCTATCGCGATCCACTGCAAAATTCAGGTGGCCCGCCGCCAGATACGTCAGCTCGATTCCTTCGTTACGATGCCAGCCCAACCCCCATGGTTGGTCGGCCCGGGCGTCCCATACGCCCACCGAGCAGAGCTCGGGCAAACTGCGCGGCGACAGCCTCGCACCAGGATACGTTCCACGTCCGAACGCGGCCAGTCCGAGGTCGCCGCGCCGCGCCGCGGCCACCAACGGATCGCAGGTGTCCGCGTGATAAAGCTCACGCCGCGACCGAAAACTCACCGGTTGCTTCGCTTTGTTCATTTTTTACCACCAGACAATTTGGAACGATTCGGCGCCGGCAAATGTATATTATCCAACCATGCCACCTCGCCGTTTCCTGCTTCCAGTCGCCCTTTGCGCCCTTGGGCTGGCGGCCATGTCTGGAGCGGAACCGCTCCGCGTCCTGATTCTCAGCGGAGCGAACAATCACAACTGGCGCGCGACGACACCGGCGCTCAAGGCTGCGCTGGAGGAAGGGGGCAAGTTCGCCGCAACCGTTACCGAGAACGTTTCGTCGTTACTGCCTCACGACCTGAAGGGATTTTCGGTGGTGCTCAGCAACTACAATGAATTTGGGAAAAAGGACGTTTCGTCAGTCTGGAAGGACGAGATGCGGGTGGCTTTCATTGACTGGATTCGTGGGGGCCGTGGTTTCGTAACGGTCCATGCGGGCAGCTCGGTCTTCTATGATTGGCCGGAGTTCCAAGCGCTCGCCGGCACATCATGGGGCCAGTCCACTCATCACGGAAAGATCCACGACAATTCCGTGCAGATCGTTCCGCTCACGCACCCCATCACCGCCGGCATGGCGGAATTTACAACGCGCGACGAGTTTTGGGAAAACTGCCTGCTGATGCCGGGCGCGGTGGTCCTCGCCAGGGTTACCCCGCAGAAAGCGTTTGGCGGCAGCGGCAAGGAGGAACCCGTCGCCCTGGCCACTACCATGGGCGCCGGGCGCGGCTTTACCCTGCTGTTGGGCCACGACGTGGCCGCGATCAACAACGCCGCCTTCAAACAGCTTCTGTGCCGAGGCACCGAATGGGCCGCCACCGGTTCTGTCACTTTTGCTCCGCCTCCCTCCACACGAAAATGAAACCAATACGCTACGTCACTCGTCGCCACTTCCTGCAAGGCATGCTGGCGGCCTCAACCGCCCCGATGATCCTGACCGGTTGCGCCACGAGTGGCTCGCGGGCGCCAAATGCCAAAATCCAACTCGGCCACATCGGCGTGGGCGGACAGGGCACGAACAATCTGCGAAATTTTCTGGGCGTCGACACTGCCGCCTCGGTCGCCATCTGCGATCCGTTTCAAGAGCGCCGGGAGAAGGCGGCGAAATTCGTGAAAGACGCGCAGAGTCATGAGCCAAAGCTCTACAACGACTTTCGGGACCTACTCGCCGACCGCAGCGTCGATGCAGTGGTGATTTCCACGCCCGACCACTGGCACGTGCCGATTGCCTTGGCCGCCATCCGCGCGGGCAAGGATCTCTATCTTGAGAAACCACTCGGCTACAGCTTGGAGCAGAATCGACTCCTGCGTGATGCGCTGAAAAAATACGGTCGGGTCTTCCAGTATGGCACGCAGCAACGCAGCCAAGAATTGTTGAAACGCGGGGTTGAGCTGGTGCGGAACGGCTACATCGGCGACCTCAAACGCATCGAGGTGTGGGCGCCCAAAGGAAGCGCCGGCGGTTCCACGGCAGCGATCCCGGTGCCGGCCGGCCTCGACTACGAGATGTATATCGGGCCGGCTCCGATGCGGCCGTGTTCGAAGGATCGCATCACGAGCAAGGCTACGTGGCACTGTTCCGACTACGCTCTCGGATTCATCGCCGGTTGGGGTGCGCATCCGCTGGACATCGCGATTTGGGGCATGCGGTCCGACCTTCAGGGGCCGATGCGCGTCAAGGGCACCGGCACCTTCCCGCCGGTCACTGACCTCTGTAACGCGTGCCAATCTTGGGATGTTGAAATTCAGTTCGCAGACGGACTCCCGCTGCGCTTCATGAGCAACGACCTCGCGACTCCCATT
>CANGHW010000053.1 GCA_947453695.1 Opitutia bacterium | reverse complement strand
TGCCGGACTCAGGCGGGGTGAGGGTATGGGCGGGGTGGGACACGGCGATTTGCGGCGAGCGAGCGGACTTTTTTTGCTGTTGGGCTTGGGCCGTGGTGATGGCGGGACGTGGAGCAGGCGAGGGATTGGTCGCCGGGGTGGTCGTGCTCTGCGAGGTGCTGGTGCCGCGGACTTCGGCGGCGGCGGCGAGCTGGGGCGGAGTTTTTCCGGGAGCCGGAGTGCCGCGGGACTCGGGGAATGGCAGGGCGGCGCGCACGGCGGCGTCTTCCGAGGTGGACGAAGGGAGATGGAATTCGACGACGCTTTCGGCAGCGGTTTCTGCTTGGAGCCGGCCGGCTGGTTCGGTCCGGCTTTCAGGGACGAGAAGGGTGGGCGCGGCGAGGGTGGTGCTGGTGAGGAGCTGTTGTTCGGCTTCGAGCCAGATGGCGGTGTCGCGGTCGCTGGGTTGGCCGCGGATTTGCCAGATTTCGTGGGCGCGCTGGGCGATGGTGTCGTGAGCCGGGGAGGTGATATTCATAGGGAGGAGTGGCCGGGGCGACGGAGTGGAAGAAGACCGCCGGGTCGTCGGGGCGCAGAGGAGCGGACCGAGTATGGGGTGGGCGGTTCCGGGGCGGGCGCAGATGAGGCGGAATAGATTCCGGCAGGGCACGAAAAAGCCGCACGCGGGGGGCGTGCGGCTGAGGGGGCCGGAGGTGGACGAAAGGCCGGCGCGGGTCGCGCCGGCCCACCGAGGAGCTTAGTCGCGGTAGTCGAGGGGCGGCTTGCGGTTGCCGACCATGGACTCGTATTTGAAGCCGGGGCCGCGGCGCTGTTCGAACTCGGCTTTGGCCTTCTTGAGGAGCTCGGGCTGGGTGAAAAGGTCGACGCCGGTGAGGGCGATGGTCTTGGCGGCGACGATCATGCCCTTGAGGCCGATGGTGGTGCCACCGGCGGCGACTGCCTGCCAGCTGTGGGCAGGGGTGCCGGGAACCCAAGTGGCGGCGTTGAGGCCGACGGTGGGGGTGGTCCAGCTGACATCGGAGACGTCGGTGGAGCCGCCGCCGGAGCTGGCGGACTTGGGATCAAACGGCATGATCAGCGCGGCGGTTTCGACGGCGGTGGGTTTGCCGAAGAGGGTTTTGCCGATCTTGGCGGCGAAAGATTTTTCCTCGTCGGTGTAGGGGACGCCGCCGACGGTTTCGAGGTTGGCGTGCATGGCGCGGGCGAGGGCCTCATTGGGGAGGAGTTCGTAGACGCCGCCGGTGATCTCCCAATCGACGGTGGTGCCAGTGCCCATGGCGGCACCCTGCGCGGCCTTGGTGACGCGATCCCAGACGTCGACGACGGTTTCGCGGTTGGGGCTGCGGACGTAGTAATAGACCTCGGCGAAGGCGGGGACGACGTTGGGGGCTTCGCCGCCCTTGGTGATCACATAGTGGATGCGGGTAGAGTCCGGCACGTGTTCGCGCATCATGTTGACCATGTGGTCCATCGCCTCGACGCCATCGAGGGCGGAGCGACCGCGCTCAGGGGAGGCGGCGGCGTGGGCGGCGACGCCGCGGAAGCGGAACTTGCCGGATTTGTTGGCGAGGGAGCTGTTGAGGCGGACGGCATTGCGGTCGCCGGCGTGCCAGTGGAGGACGGCGTCGACGTCGTTAAAGAGGCCGGCGCGGACCATGTAGATCTTGCCGGAGCCGCCTTCTTCGGCGGGCGTGCCGTAGAGGCGGAGGGTGCCCTTCTGGCCGGTGGCCTGCATCCAGTTTTTCAGGGTGATGGCGGCGTGGGTGGAGGCGGTGCCGAAGAGATGGTGGCCGCAGGCGTGGCCGGCGTTGACCTCGGGGCGGGGTTTCTTCTCGGGGTCGGCGGTCTGGGAGACGCCGGGGAGGGCGTCGAATTCGGCGAGGATGCCGATGACGGGCGAGCCGCTGCCGTAGGTGGCGACGAAGGCGGTGGGCATATCGGCGACGCCGGCCTGGATGCTGAAACCGGCGGCCTTGAGGGTGGACTGGAGGAGGCCGGAGCTCTGGGTCTCCTTGTAGCCGATCTCGGCGTAGCCCCAGATTTTCAGGGCGATCTCATCGTAGGTTTTTTTCGTGGCGTCGATCTGCGCGGTGATCTCGGGCTTGGTCTTCTGGGCGAAGAGCACAGCCGGGAGCGCGAGGGCGGCGGTGGCGAGGAGGACGGATTTTTTCATATTGGCGTTGGAGAGTGGACGTTGGAGCTGACGAGCCGCGCGGAGGTCGGGCCCGGCATTATTGGTAGAGAGCGTTGAAGAGTTGTTTGATGGTGCCGTGGGTCTGGGCGCGGAAGGTGATCTCGGGGCCGAAGACGAGGAGTTTGCCCTGACCGACGGGGGCTTCGAAGGCGGCGACGCCGTCGCGGAGGTAGTGTTGGCCCCAAGCCCAGCCGCTGCGGAGGGGAGTGGCATTCGGGAACCACGCGAGGGGGCGGAGGCCCTTGGTGACGGCGTCGGGGGCGAGTTTAAAGACGGGGCTGGCGTCGAAATAGACGTCGGTCTCGGCAGACATGCCGCGGTTGGCGGGGGCGGTGGTGTCGACGGTCAGGCGCAGGATGCTGCCGGGGATGTAGTATTTGGCATTGGGGAGGACGCGCTCGCGGCCGGTGGCATCGGGCTCGGTGAGGGCGTTGCGGACCGGGAGGCGGAGGTGGTAAGCGAGGTTGGCGCTGGTGCCGACGGTGACGATGGTGCCGCCGGCTTCGAGGAAGGCACGGAGGGCGGGGACGGTTTTTTCGCCCGTAAATCGGCCGAGGCGGCCACGGTAGGTGGCGGGCATGTCGGCGGCGGTGGGTTCAGGAACGGCGAACTCGCTGGTTTCGGTGATGGCGGCATTGGGGCGAGGAATGGCGCCGGAGGGGAAGAGGATGACGTCGTATTTGTCGCGGAGTTTGCCGGCATCGAGGTCGGCGGCGTAGACGACGTCGAAGGCGTAGCCGAATTGTTCGAGAAGCCAGCGCGTCCAGCCGGAGGGCATGGAGCCACCGTAGCGGTCCCAGAGGGCGATGCGGGCGGCGGTGACTTTCTTGGCGTCGGCCGGGGCGGTGGACGCGGCGCGGGGCGTGATGCCGAGATCGGCGGCGGCAGTGGCAAGGGCGGCCTGGGCGGAGGCGGGGATGAAGAACTCGCCGGTGGCGGGCACGGTCGCGACGGGGGCGCCGGCCTTAAGCAGGCGGTTGACGAGGAGGAAGGTGTTGTTGGCGCTGCGGTCGAGGAGCCAGCCGGATGGCAGGGGTAAACCCTGCCCCACCGTGGCCAGCGTGACCGGGGCGGGGGTGAGGCGCTGGCCGTAGGGGAGTTTTTCAAACGGGCCGTCGAAGGCCTCGAGGACGCGGTCGAATTTGACACCCATCTCGAAGGCGAGGGTCCAGCCGGCGGAGTCGTAGGGGGCGGTGGGCGGGGCGCCCTCGTAGGCGAAGTCGTTGGGGTGGTCCTGGGGTTCGAACATGTCGAGGACGTGGGGGCGGAAGGCCTGGGCGGTCTTCACGACGTAGGAACCGGCGGGGTATTTCTTGTCGCCGACCGTGAACTCGGCGGTGGCGCGGTGGACGGCGACGCCGGACTTGAGGAGGGCGTTGAGGAATTTGAGGGCGGTGGGGAAGTCGGGCTGGTCGGCCGTGAGAATGTAGCCGCGGGGATCGCGGAACTCGGGTTTGCGGAGGACTTCCGCGTAATACTTGGAGGGGATGCGGCGGTTATTGGGGGAGACGAAGCGGCTGGACTCGCCTTCGGCGGATTCGGCGCGGGCGGGGGCGGGGTTATCGCGGAGGTGGGCGGCCTTCATCGCCTCGATGTGGCGGGGAGAGTTGGTCCAAGTGTCGCGGCTGCCGCGGTCGATGGAGTTTTGGCCCATGCGCCAGATGTTGTAGAGGAGGTAGTCGCGCTGGCGGGCGGCGTAGTCGAGGACGGCGTAGTTGAGCGAGACGGAGTAGTCGATGGACTGGCGGTAGTGCCACTTTTGGGGGGCAACGGGGAATGGGGTGCCGGAGTTGGGGAGCTGACGGGAAGGGACGAGGGCAACTTCCATGGGAGTGGGGCTGCCGACGATCTCGGTGAGGAGGCCGAGCATGTTGTGGAAGTAGGTGGTGGTGCGGAGGCCGCCGTTCCACCAGGTGGAGAAGACGGAGCCGGAGCGCTGGGTGTAGCCGGGTTTGCCCTCGACGTTGAGGCGGGTGTTCATCGCGGAGCCGACGGAGTCGAGGCTGGTGACGAGCGCGGGGTCGTAGACGTAGTTGAACGGGTCGCGGTAGGGCGGGCCGGCGACGACGGAGCCGACGGGGGCGGTCTGGTGATGGTTGTAGACGATCTGGGGGAGCCACTCGAGGTAGAGCTGGCGGGAGATGTTTGTCGACTCGCTCATGTTGTTCATGAAGAAGTCGCGGTTGTTGTCGTGGCCGATGTATTTTTGGTAGAGGCGCGGGAGGGCGTCGACGATGCGCTTCGTGGGTTCGGGGCGGCGCATATACCACGAGGAGACGAGCTCCATGCCGTCGGGATTGGCGTGGGTGAAGAGGATGATGCACTGGTCGAGGATGCGGAGGGTCTCGGCATCAGTGCGGCTGGCGAAGTTCCAGAGCGTCTCGATCAGCTGGTGGGCGCCGACGGTCTCGGTGGCGTGGAGGCCGCCGTCGATCCAGACGACGGCGCGGCCTTCGGCGGCGAGGGCGCGGGCCTCGGTCTCGGAGAGGCCTTCGGCGCGGGCGAGGCGGCGCGAGATGTCTTGGTAGCGGTCGAGTTTGGCGAGATTGGCGGGGGAGGTGCAGATGACCATCCACTGGGTGCGGCCCTCTTCGGTCTGGCCGATATCGACGAGCTTCAGGCGATCGGACGCGGCGGTGAGTTTCTTAAAATACGCCTCGGTCTGGGTGTAGGTGGCGAGGTGGTAGTCATCGCCAATGGCAAAGCCGAAGTGCTCCTTCGGGCCGGGGAGCGGGGCGGTCGCGGCCGGGGTGAACGCGAAGGAAGCGGTGAAAAGGGCGAGGGTGGCGGCGAAGCGCAGGGGGCGAAGCATGACGGGCAGAGAGACCGAGGGGGACGGCCGGAACCGGAGACAGGAGGCGCGGACGGAAGGTATTGGAGGGGCGGAAGAAAAACGCAGCGCCACGGGGGACGTGGCGCTGCGGAGTGGACGTGGGGTGGCAGGCGTAAAGCCTGCACCCCACAGGCGAAGGCTTAGAAGCGCTTCACAAGCTCGAGGCTCCAAGTGCGGCCGGCGAAGAGGGAGCCGTGCACGGAGGCGGAGTAACCGAAGGCGCCGGAGGTGAGGGGCGGTTCCTTGTCGGTGAGGTTGACAACACCGAGGCGGACAGAGGAGTCGCGCAGCCACTTCGCAGCCTGGTTGTTGAACCGGTAGGAAACGAAGGAATTGAAGGTCACGATGTCGTGCACGCGGTAGCGGTAGGTGTAGGTGCCATCGTTGAATTGGCGGGCGATGTAGGACGGGGCGCCGAGGTTGTTGTAAATCGTGGCGGTGGTGGGCGCGCCGGTGTCGGCAAAGCTACCGATGTAGTAGGCGCTGAGACCGGCGGTCCACTCGGCTTTGCGCCAAGTAAGGTTGCCGACGCCGCGCCAGCGCGTGGTGCCGCTGACATCGACGCGGTCCGTGAGGAGGGCAGGCGAGCCGGGCAACGTGCGAAGCTCGTAGCTGCGGACGATGTAGCTCCACTCGGTGTTCAAGCTGAGGCGGCCGATGGGGAGGGTGGGCAGGTTGTAATTCAGGCTAAGGTCGATGCCGCTGGCGTAGCCCTTGGCGAGGTTCTCGTAGTTGGCGGTGCGGGAGAAGACCTGGCCGACGACGGGGCGTTGTTGCGCGGCGGGTTTGCCGGCGTTGGCGGCGGCGAAGGCGGCGATGTCGGCGGCGCTGGGAGCGAAGCGGACGATGGCGGGGTCGCCCTTGTAGTTGGAGGTGCCGGAGCCGAGGTCGATCTGGGCGGCGGTGCGGCCGGCCGCGAGCTGCGAGGCGACGTAGGTATCGAGGATATTTTGGTCGCTCGCGAGGATCTGGTTGGCGAGGCGGCTGCCGATGACGTTGGACTGGTCAATCTGCCAGTAGTCGGCGGTGACGGAGAGGCCCTTGACCTTGGGGACTTCGAGGACGAGGCCGACGCTCTTGCCGATCGAGGTGGTGGGCTGGAGCTTCGCGTTACCAGAGGAGTAGTTGCGCATCGAGTATTGGCCTTCGCCGATCGCGAGATTGCGATAGGGGTCGAAGTTGCCGGGGGCGCTGTCGACCGTGAACTGCGACGGAGCGTAAAGGGTCGGGAGGTTGGGGGCGGTGAAGCCTTCGTTGAAGGAGGCGCGGACCATCAGGCCGGAGTAGGGCTTCCAGTTCATACCGACCTTCGGGCGGGTGGTGGTGCCGAAGTCGCTGTAGTTTTCGTAGCGGGCGGAGGCGGTGAACTCGAGGGAGTTGGCGAGCGGGATTTGGTGACGGCTGCCGATGACCGGGACGATCAACTCGGCGTAGCCACTGTAGACATTGCGGTTGCCGGAGGAGTCGGGCTTCGGGGAGGCGAGGACGAAGTCGTTGTCGTCAGGATTGAGGCCGAGGCTGTTGCCGACGCCGTTGACGCCGACGAAGGGCGCGCGCTTGTCCATGAACTGTTCGCGGCGGACCTCGCCGCCGGCGGCGGCGGAGATGGTGTTGCCCCAGTATTTGACCACGGGGCCGGCGGTGCGGAGATCCCAGGCGGTCACGCCGCTGAAACCTTCACGGCGCCAAGTCTGGACGAAGAGGTCGAGGGCGGACTTGGGGTTGACGTAGGCTTTGTCAGCCACCGGCACGGTGCTGCCGGGTTGGACCTTGAAGGTGTAGCCGAAGGGGTTGAAGGCGTTGGCGTCGGTGCGGAGCAGAGACGCGGCGAGGGCGGATTCGCGGATGGCGGTGCGGGAGATGTCGGACGCGTAGGCGCGGGTGTAGAGGGCGGCGGTGTCCCAGGTCCATTCGTTGCCGAGTTTGCCGCGGAGGCCGGCGACGCCGCGGTAGACGCCGGAGTGGACGACGATGTTTTCACCGCCGGCGTCGTTGAAGGAGACGGCGAGGAGTGTGATGGGCTGCGGGGTGCCGGTGAGGCGGGCGGTGCCGTCGGCATTGGGGGCGCCGGTGGGGCTGAAGAAACGCGATCCGTAGGGGTTGTAGGGATTGTCGACCGAGAGCGGCTTCAGGATGTCGCTGGCCGGGGCGTTGAGGAAGACGGGCTGGCGGATGAGGTTGGAGTTCGAGTGGTAGAACGAGAAGTCAGCGAAGGCGGTGATGCGGTCGTTGATCTCATACTCTACGTTGTTGAACCAGTTTTGGCGGTCGGACTTGGTCTGACCGAGGTTCTGATACTGGTTGATGTTGAGATAGAATTCCGGGTTGGCGGCGCGGGTGGCGGCGACGTTGGTGAGGGCCGGGGTGCCGTTGATGGGGCGGAAGACGTTGGCGGCGGTGCCGGCACCGATGCGGAAGGTGGGGTAGTTGCCGACGGTGGCGCGGCCGTCGAAGGCGGAGCCGGGGACGTTGAAGGGAGCGGGGGCCTGCGCGCTGTGATCAGCGAAGCGGGTGAATTCGCGCTGGCTCATGAAGAGAGAGTCACGCCAAAGGGTATCGAAGGTGGTCAGCCAGCGGCCGGCGCCCTTGGCGAAGTCCTTGCCGTAGGTGAGGGTGGCTTGGAGGCTGCGACCGCCGCCGTGCTCAGGGACGCTGGCGCGGGTGCGGAACTCGGTGCCGCGAAAATCCTTCTTCGTGAGGTAGTTGATGACGCCGGCGACGGCGTCGGAGCCGTAGATGGAAGAGGCGCCGTCGCGGAGGACGTCGATATGGTCGATGCCCTGGGTGGGGAGCTGGTTGACGTTGACGGAGAAGGCGAGCTGGCCGCCGTCGGGCGACGTCATGGGATTGGGGGCGAGGCGGCGTCCGTTGAGGAGGACGAGGGTGTTGCCGGAGCCGATGCCGCGGAGGTTGACGTTGGCATTGTCACCGCGGGAGTTGGCGCCGCCGGCGGTGGACTCGTTGAGCGGGACGTTGGTGACCTGGGGGAGAGCGGTGAGCATCTCGACAGGCGTGATGGCCTGGCGGATGTCCATCGCCTCCTGGCTGAAAATGGTGACGGGGAGAATCTTCTCCTGATCGAGGCGCTTGATGTTGGTGCCGGTGACGGAGACGGCCTCGAGTTTGAGGACCTCTTCCTTAGGTTCGGTCTTGGCGGCGCCGGAGGCGGCCGGAGCGGTCTGGGCGGAGAGCCCGCTGGCGGTGAGGGCAGCGGTCAGGCAGAGCAGCGTGAGACTGCCGGTGGGACGCGGTTGGTCAGGGTTCATGCGGTTTGGTAGGGATTAAATGAAACGAAGAACGGCGCCAAGGAGCGCCGCGCGGGAAGGGGTTGCAGACGCTATTTGTGTGCCAGTTATGACACCGGCAAGCCTGCGAAGGTGGGGACCCCGCTCGTAGTAATAAAAATTATAGCTGACGCTGGATTGCGAGAAACCGGTCGGACGGGGTGATGCGGGAGTGGACTCACCGGATGACGAGCGTGTGGCGGAAGGGGGTGACGCCGGTGAGATAGACCTTGGGACCCTCGGTGCGGAGCTGGCCGCCGCGCCAGGAGTAGTCTTCGCCGGTCATGGAGACGCGGGCGGAGGCGAATGAGCCGGGGCCGACCTCGATGGTATCAGAGCCGACGGTGTAGCGGGCGGTGCCGGTCTTGAGGAAAAACGTATCGGGTTCGGCGGCGTTGGTGCGGGGTTCGGCGCCGGTCAAGGTGCCGCCGGGGCGGAAGCCGAGTTCGAGGGTGACGGCGATGCCGGGGGTATCGGTGACTTCGAAGATAAGTTCGAAGGCGCCGGGGGCGGCGGGCGGGGGCAGTTCGCGGACGGTGATGCGGGTGGTGAGGGCCTTCTCATCGCGAGGACGGTGGGGGAAATCCATTTTGCTGTAGAAACGGCCATCGTCCGTGAGGGGGTAGTCGCCGTTGGGATTACGGCGATCGGCCGGGAGGGGCTGGTAGTAGGCGGCGTGCTGGGTCTGGCGGAGGGTGAACGTGCGGCCGTCGGGCGAGACGGTGAGGCCTTCGCTGCGGAAGAAGCCGAGGTTGAAGAACGCGGGCGACAGGCGGACGGAGTCGAGGACGGCGGCGCCCTTGCGGAAGCGGAAGAAGGTGGGGTTGGTGGCGAGTCCGGAGGAGATATCGCGGACAGCGGGCCAGTCGCTGCCACCGAAGATGGTCGCGCTCACGGGGCCGCGGCGAAGGCGGGCGAGGCCGGAGAGCGGCACGACGCGGGTGAGGGTGGCGGGTTCGGGGGTCGCGGGCGGGAGCGGGCGGGTTAGGTCGGGGAACTGGCGGAGTTCGGCGAGTTGGTCGGTCAGGCGCGTCAAGTCGCGGGCTTCGATGGCGCGCACGGCGGCGGCGAAGCGACCGTGGTTCAGCGCGAGGGCGAGGTGGCGGAGCGGAATGTAGTAATGGTAGAGCCGGCGGGGTTCGCGACCCTGCTGGTCCTGACGGCGGGAGGCCACGGTCTCGAGTTCGCCGTCGGCGTCGGCGAGATCGAGGAGGAGTTCGAGGTTGCGGCGGATGGGCTCAAGGAGGGCGGGCCGGTTCAGGAGGATAGCGAGATCGAGCAGGCCTTCGTCGGTGACGTAGGAGTAGATGGTGCTGCGTTCGCTGAATTGGCCGTCGGCATCCTGATCGATGCCCTCGCCGAGCCAGCCGTCGATGCGGGCGACGTTGGCGGGCGAGGGATTGAGAGACTGGAGGTGGGCGAGGGCGCCGCAGATGACCCAGCGGTGGTTGGGGGTGTGGACGCCACCGACGCGAAGGAGTTGGGCGCCGCGCTGGAGGAGGGAGGCCAGTAGTTCGCGGGTCGGGGCGGTGGCGGGGTGGGAAGCGGTGTCGCGGAGGAGCAGGGTCTGGCCCTGGGCGAGGTGGCGGAGGGCGAAGGCGGTGTCGGGGGGCGACTGGGGGTTGCCCATGGCGAACTCGGCATCGAGGGAGCCGTCGTCGTGCTGGAGGCGACGGAGGTTGGTGGCGAGGCGGGTGATGAAGGCGAGGACGTCGGCGTCGTGGTGGTAGCGGGAAGCGGGGTCGGTATAGGCGACGGCGGCCATTTTCAGGACGCGCGAGGATTCGCGCGGCTGGGCGAGGCGGGCGGCCTCAGGGGAAGCGGGGTTGAGCCAAGCGGGGAGGCGCGCGTCGTTCTGGCGGACTAGGGTGGCGACGACTTCGGCGGCGGTGGGTTCGGCGGCGCGAGCGGCGTGCGGGAGGCCGAGGAGGAGCGCGAGGAGCGGGAGCAGGCGGCGGAAGGGCATGGGGAGGCGGGGGCGGGGAGGGGGCCGGGGAAACGCAAAGAGGGCGGCCCACCCCTGGGCCGCCCTCACACTGACTGACTGTGACTGACCAGACTCCACACTAAACTAACCAAAGGGGCAGTGGGGACGACGGTGTGGTGCGTCGGCCCCCGCGGAGGTTGGGAGACGCGATTAGAACTTCGTGGAGAACGAGAACTGGACGTTGCGCAGATCGGCGAAGTAGCCGTCGGTGCCGTCGCGGTAGAGTTTGTTGCCGGCGTTCTTCACGTTGACCTGGGCGCGGACGTTGCGGTCAAAGGCCTTGAATTTGTAGGAGGCCATGAGGTCGAACGTGGTGAAGGCGGGCATCATGACGACGTTCTGCGGGTCGCCGGAAAGGCGGGCGCGGTCGCTGTGGCGGAGGCCGGCGCCGAGGGCGAGGCCCTTGAGCTCGCCGTTCTTGAACTCATAGCGGTTCCAGACGGTGTAGCTGGTGGGCGGGTTGTAATTGAGCGGGGCGCCGAGGCGGGTCGGATCGTTGGTCTTGGAGACCTTGGCTTCGGTGAAGTGGTTGTAGGCGACGATGAGCTGGTAGGCGTCGGTGGGGGACCAGTTGATTTCGCCCTCGAGACCCTTGGAGCTCTCGGTGTTGCCGAAGATGAAGTAAGGGGAACGGCCGGTGGCAGCCTGTTTGGCGACGTCGTTGTAGGCGAGGTTGCCGCGCTCAAGGCTGTAGTAAGTGACGGTGGAGGTGAGGCGACCGTTGAAGAGCTCGGTCTTGATGCCGAAGTCGGTGCTCTTGCTTTCGATGGCTTCGGAGGAGTTGCCGTCGGCATCGACCGCGTAGTTTGGCTCGGCGGCGCGGGAGGCGTCGGCGAAGACGGAGAACTCGGGTGTGATCTTGTAGAGCGCGGCGAGCTGGGGGGTCCAGCTGGGCTTGCTCTTGCCCCAGTCGATTGAGGACAGGGTGCCGGCGTAGCTGGTGTTTGAGACCGGGCGATTGTAGTGCACGAACTGGCTGAAGACGTTGTAGCGCGTGCCGTAGAGGAGGTAGAGGCTGTCTTTGAGGAAGCGGCTTTGGCCGGCCCAGAACCACGAGGTCTGCTTTTCGATGGTCCAGCGCTTGATGTTAAAGTCCTGGCCGCTGGCCTTCATGCCGTCGAAGACACTGACCGGGGGGGTGACGCCGGCGCGGTAGTTGGTGGTGAAGGTGCCGAGGGGGGAGTTGTTGTAACGGGAGGAAGAGTCGAAATATCCGGGGCGGAGGAAGTCGACCTGCTGGTATTCCTCGCCGAACTGCCACGTGTGCTTGCCGGCGATGGCGTCGAAGCGCCAGGTGACCTTGTTGTTCGCGGTGTAGGAGTCGCGGATGTTGATGAAGTATTCGGTTTGGAAGCGGAGCGTGCCGTCCTGGTAGGGATTGGTGTCGCCGGTGCCGGGCTGGATGCCGGTGGTGTTGTCGAAGGCGTAGTTGGCGCTGCTCTGGAAGACGAGGGAGTCGTTAATTTTAAGGAGATAATCGAGGTCGATGGAGCGGGACTTCTGGGTCTGGCGGGCATCGCGGGTGAGCGAGATGGTGCGGCCGAGCGGATCGTTGGGTCCGTAGACTGGCGCGAACGTGTCGAACGTCGGGACGAAGTTGGCGGCACCAGGGGTGGCGGAGTAGCCCTGGCTGTTGAGCCAGTTGCGGAGGGCGGTGGCCGCGGCGGTGGTGTTTTGATTGGCGGCGGGGACGGCGCTGTTGAAGAGGTAGCGCGAGTTGGTGATGGCGCGGCTGCCGTAGGAGCTCAGGTAAAAGCGGGAGCGATCAATGCCCTCGACATCGAGAGTGAGGGTCTGCTTCGCGGTGGGCTTCCAGGTGGCGGAGAAGTCGAGGTAGTAGTCGCGGCGGAACTCGAACTGCTGGTCGCCGCCGGCGTCGAGGACGTTGACGACCGCGCGGACCGCGAGGGTCTTCGAGAGCGGTTGGTTGTGAGTCACACCGAAGCGGTAGTAGCTGTCCTGACCGAGGACGGTTGAGAGCTCGGTGGCGACGGCGTCGAACTTGGGCTTGGCGGTGATGTAGTTGATGACGCCACCGGGACGGACGGTGCCGAAGAAGATACCCGCGGCGCCCTTGGCGACCTCGACGCGGTCGATGTTGTTCGAGGTGAAGAGCTGGCGGCGGTAGTGGCCGTTGCGGTAGGAGATGAGGCCGCTGAAGCCACGGACGAGGAAGGTGGATTCGTTGCGCGGACTCGTGCCGACGCCGGGGACGTAGGTAAGGGCTTCGGAGAGGGCATCGGCGCGGACGTCCTCGATGAGTTCGCCGGTGACGACGGTGATCGGGATCGGAATATCGGCGATCTTGGCACCGATACCGGTGGCGGTGATGGAATTGGTGGCGCGGTAGCCGGAGGTGGCGGAGGCAGCGACGCTGAACTCCTCGAGTTTGATCACATCGTCACCCGAGGCCGCGGGTTTCGCGACCGTCTGGGCGGAGACGGGGGCGGCGAGGACCGCGAGCGCGGTGCAAGCCAGCGGGAAGAGACGACCAAGGTAACGGTCGCGAGCAGACGTGTTCATACGGTGCAGGGGCTGAGGGTTTGGGTGGGTGATCCGACTGACGCATGACCGTCGGGAAATCCGTTGCGCGGGGCGACCGATTCGTTTTCTAACCGTTAGATTCCGATGCGAAAAAATCCCACGATCCGCAGTCTGGCGCAGCGTCTGAAACTCTCCGTGGCCACGGTATCGGAGGCATTGCGCGACAGTCCGAGGGTGAACGCGGCGACGCGCGTGCGGGTGCAGAGCATGGCGAAAAAGCTCGGCTACGAAGTAAATCCGCTGCTCGGGGCGGCGCTCTCGGCGGTGCGGCGGGCGCGGCATCACGACTATCGCGGAACGCTGGCGCTGGTGGATGCGGTGGAGCGGAACCAGGCGCATTACCTCGTGTTTCACCGGGAGATCGCAGCGGGGGCGGAGGCGCGGGCGCAGGAGCTGGGCTTCCGCACGGAGTTGTTCTGGCTGGGCGAGGAGGAGCCGGCGCTGCCGCACCGGCGATTGCCGGGAGTGTTGCATGCGCGCGGGATCGCGGGGGCGGTGCTGCTGCCGTTCAACACGGCGCGCGATATGTCGGATTTCGACTTCGGCCGGGTGGCGGCGGTGCAGATGGATCACTGTCTGATCCAGCCGCGGCTGCACACGATCTTGCCGGATCACTACATCTCGATGATCAGCACGCTGGAGCGGCTCACGCAGCGCGGCTACCAGCGCATCGGCCTGTGCCTGGAAGAGCGCAAGGACTCGCGGTTGAAGAACAAATGGAGCGCGGCGTTTCTCGCGTTTTTCCGGGGCTATGCGCGGGACTCAGGTATCCCGGCGTTGATCGAGCCGGAGCTGACGGCGGAGCGGTTCTTGCCGTGGTTCCGGCATTACCGGCCGGATGTGATCGTGGGGCACGTGCAGGCAATGACGACGTGGCTCCGAGAGGAAGGCGTGCGCGTGCCGGCGGACGTGGGATTTTTCAATCTCAACGTGACAGAGAAGGCGGCGCCGTGTGCGGGGCTCGATCTGGGGCCGCGGCGGCTCGGGGCGGCGGCCGTGGAGTCCGTGGTGGCGATGCTGCACCGTCAGGAGCGTGGAGTGCCGGCGTTTCCGAAGACGATCACGCTGGAGGCGGAGTGGGTGGAAGGGCCGACGTTGCGGCGCGCGTAGCCGGTCGGGTCGCCGTGCTTCAGCCTCCGGTGAGATCGTGGGTCTCGATCGCGTAGATCTGCGTGTAGCCCGCCGTAGAACGGACGAAGATAACGCGGCTGCCGTCGGGGCTCAGCTGTGGTTGCGCGGGGACGTGGGGCGCGCCGGCTTCGAGCAACGCGAGTGAGTGGCGTCCTCGGGCGGGGGTGCGGGAGCGAGCGAGCCAGAGGAGATGGCGGCCGCCGGCGCGACAGGATTCACCGACCGAAAAACGAAGGGGAGCGATTGGGGCCGTCGTTGGGGCGATGTCGGTGGCTGGCCGCACCGGAAGAATGCGCAGGGAGGCGAGGCCGAGTTCGTAGCGCAACGAGCCGTAGGTGAACGCCACGCGGTCCGGGGCGAGCAGCGCGGCGTCTTCGGGGCGGTCGCCGGCGCGGAGATCGGTGAGCTGGGTGAGCGTGGCAGCGGCGAAATCGTAGACGAAGAGATTGCCGCAGCCCTCGCGGTCGGAGACGATGATCAGGCGGCGGCCGCCATCGAGCCAAAGCGGCGCGGGGCCGGCGACGTGGTGCGAGTGACCACGATAGTGCGTGAGACGCGTAATGGTGCGGCCGGAGAGAACGTCGCACGTGACCGATGAGGGGTCGCGCCAAAGGCGGCCGGCGTGGGGACCGGGGGGGATCCCGGACTCGGGGGGCGCGGGACGCGGGGCAGGAGAGCGTTGACGGAAGGGGGCCGGCACGTTGCCGCGCAGTGAGGGCAGGCGGGCCAGCGGGGGCGACGGCGGCGTGCTCTAACCGTTAGAATGAACGGGAGCGGCGGGCTGGCCGGGAGCGCGGGCGTGGCGTCGGACAGGACGACGGTTTAACGCATAGATTTTCGTTGGATTGTGCGGGAGGTTGGGCGTTGTTGGAAAGGTTAGTCGTCGGTCCCCACCCCAACCCCTTCCCCTATGATCGGAATCCATCCCATCGATGTCGCCGTCGTTGTCGTTTACCTTGTGCTGGTCGTCGTCGTCGGGCTGCGGGCGTCGAAGGCGGTGGCGAGCGAAGAGGGCTTTTTTCTCGCGGGGCGGAAGCTGGGGAAGCTCTACCAATTTTTTCTGATGTTCGGCAACGCGACGGAGCCGCAGGGCGCGGTGAGCACGGCGAGTCTGGTGTTTCAGCGCGGAGTGACGGGCGTGTGGTTCGCGTTTCAGACGGTCTTCATGAACCCGTATTTTTGGTTCATGAACACGTGGTTTCGCCGGGTGCGGCTGGTGACGCTGGCGGACATGTTTGAGGATCGGCTGGGCAGCGCGTGGCTGAGCCGGTTCTACGCAGTGTTTCAAGTGGGAGTGGCGTGCGCGCTGCTCGGCTTCGGAAATTTCACGGCCTACAAAATCGCGTCGTCCGTGGTGGTAAAACCAGAGGCGGCGTGGACAGCGGCTGACCGGGCGTCGGTGGAGGGATACCGGGAATTGAAGCATTTGGAAAAGGCGGCGTTGGCAGATCCAGCGGCGGTGAGTGCGGAGGCGAAGCAGCGGCTCGCGACGCTCCGCGACCGGCTGGCGCGCGGGGAACTGCAGAACTCGATCACGGTGCTCCCGGCGCTGCCGTTCTACTTGATCTTCGCGGGCGTGATCGGCGCCTACATCGTGCTCGGCGGGATGGCGGCGGCGGCGGTGAACGAGGCGCTGCAAGGCATCCTGATCGTGATTTTCTCGGTGCTGTTGATCCCGACGGGATTGAGCGCGATCGGCGGCTGGGGTGAGCTGTCGAAGCGAGTGCCCCACGACATGATGAACCTCTTCGCGGGAGAGGGTGGTTCGCCGCTGTTCATCTTTGCGGTGCTCTTCGTGGGCCTCGTGCAAATCCACGGGCTGAGCCACAACATGGGCATCTACGGGTCGGCGAAGAACGAGTTTGCGGCGCGCTTCGGTGGGGTGGCGGGTGCCTACATGAAGCGAATCATGATCATCCTGTGGGCGTTTGCCGGGTTGATCGCGATCGCGCTCTTCAGCCACGAAGGCGGGCTCGCCGACCCCGATGCGGTGTGGGGCGCGATGACGAACCGCCTGCTCGGGCCCGGGCTGATCGGGCTGATGCTGGCGGGCGTGATCGCGGGCACGATGTCGACGCTGGCGGCGAAGGCGCTCGCGGTGTCGTCGCTGTTCGTGCGCAACGTGTGGCGCCACGCACGGCCGAATACCACGGAAGCCGAAGGGCTAAAGGCGGCGCGCATGGTGGTGATCGCGGTGCTGGCGTGCGGGGTCGTTTCCGCTCTGGCGGTGCGAGATATGGAGACGCTGATCAAGATCGTGCTGACGGTGAATGTGCCGTTTGGTGCGGCGGTAATTTTGATGTTTTTCTGGCGGCGGCTGACGGTGCCCGCGGTGTGGTGGTCGGTTTGCCTGTCGACGGTCGTGATCCTCGTAGTTCCGCTCGGCGCCTCGAGCTTGACGTCGCTGAGCCGCCACGCGGCGCTGACACAGACGGTGGCCAACGCAAAAGGGAAGCCGGTGCCGGTGTATTTCAAGGAAGTGGTGCGCGTGGTGCCGAATGATCCGACGAGCGCGCTGGAAGGGCGCGGGCGGTTTAACTTCGAGTGCTGGCTGCTCGGTCACGTAGGCGTGGACGCGGCGAAGCTGTCACCGGCGGGCCGCGAGACCGCGCAGTTCCTCGTGGACGGATTTTTTCCGTTCGTGGTGCTCGTGCTGGTGAGCCTCTGCACGCGACCGCCGGCGAAGGAGCGGGTGGATTTGTTCTATGGAAAAATGAAAACGCCGGTCGGCGCCACGCCCGACCTCGAGGAAGAGGCGATGGCGGAGACGCGGAGAAATCCGGGGCGCTTCGACGACACGAAACTGCTCGGGGCGGGCTCGACCTGGGAATTTGCGAAGTGGGATCGCACGGACGCC
This sequence comes from Opitutia bacterium, assembly GCA_947453695.1. Lineage (GTDB taxonomy): Bacteria > Verrucomicrobiota > Verrucomicrobiia > Opitutales > Opitutaceae > GAS368. The sequence goes on along the minus strand of CANGHW010000053.1, from coordinate 15,950 downwards.
GTGGGATTCCTCGGCTGCTGCGCGGTATCGGGCGGGATTATCGGAGTGTTTGTGCTGGCGCTGAAACTCGCGGCGGGGTGAGGCGCGTTGGCGGCGCGAGCTGCAGCCTCACTCGACAGTAATGCCGCGGCGCGTGAGGGTCACGCCGAGCTCGCGCTCGTAGTTGGCGAGGGCGCGGCGTTCGTCAGCGAGGGCGCGGACTTGGCTGCTTTCCACGGCAGCGAGTTGCTCTTGGAGTTGGAGGACGTCGAGCGTGCGGCTCGTGCCGGCGCGGAAGCGTTTCTCCTCGGAGTCGAGGGCTTGCTTCGCGAGTTCGTAGGCGGTGCGGGTGGCGGCGACGCGTTGGCGTGTCGTGAGGATCTGGCCGATGGCGCCCGCGACATCGACGGCGATGTCTTGCTCGAGGCGCGTGAGGTCGGCTTCGGATTGGCGGAGGCCGAGTTTGGCGGCGCGGGCGCGTCCGCGACCTTCGGCGAAGGTGAGCGGGACGGAGACGACGAGGCCGGCGGAGTAGGCGCGGACGTCCTGATCGCGGACTTGGCCGCGGGCGGTGGAGAAATCGCGGTCCAGGCCGCTGTAGCCGTAGCTGCCGACGAAATCGAGGCGCGGCATGAGTTGGTTCTGCGCGAGGGCGGCGGTGGCGCGGCGGCGGGTGACGCCGAGGCGGGCGGCTTGGAAATCGGGACGCTGGTCGAGGGCGGTCTTCAGATCGGCGGCTGCGTCTGGCGTGATAGGCGTTGCGGGTGGGAGCGGGGATAGTTCCAAGGGGGTGGCGGTGGCGGAGAAGGTGGTCTCGCCGATGAGTTGGCGGAGCTGGTTCTCGGTGTCGCGGACGGCGCGTTCGGCGAGGAGAATGGACTCCTCGCGGTTGGCGACGCGGGCGCGGGCCTGGGTGACATCGGCATCGGAGAGGGAGCCGACGCGGTTGCGTTTTTCGTTTTGGTCGAGGAGTTGCGCGGCGAGGTCGCGGGAGAGCTGCGCGATGCGGAGATTTTCCCGGGCGAGGGTGAGGCTGTTGTAGACGAGGACAACGCCGGTGACGGTATCGATCACGGTCTGGCGGTGCTGCCAGTCGGCGATGCCGCGGTCGGCGCGGGCGACGCGGAGTCCGGCGAGGGTGGCGCCGAAACCGAAGCCGCGGAGGAGTGGCTGGGTGACGGAGAGGCCACCGAACGTGGCGAATGAATCCGTGAACTTGTTGAAGGTGCCGCGCTGGTTTTGGGCGCTGGCGCCAAGGCTGTAGGTGAGGCCCCAGGGGGCGAGGCCGTCGAGGGAGAGGCGGTAGTCGTCGGTCTGCGTGCGCGTGGTGACGAGCGGGGAGAACGTGACGGGAGCTTCGTTTTCCGTGTAGGTGCGGCGGAAGTTGAGGGTGGGGTCGAAGGCGCCGGTGGCGGTGAGGACGTTGGCGCGGGCGATCTGCGGGGAGAAGGCGCTGACTTGAAGGGCGGGGTTTTTCTTGAGGGCGAGCTGGATGGCGTCGTCGAGCGTCAAGGGCGCCGCATGGGTGATGAGCGGAATGGTGCTGAGGGCGACGAGGAGGGCGAAGGCCCAAGGCCGAATGACCAATGACCCGTGTCTAATGACTAATGTCGGAGGAATCATCGGGCGGGGGAGACGAGCGCGCAGAGGGCGTTGAAGTAGGCGTGACGGGTGGCGCGGCCGGTGGCGAGGGTGCGGAGGGTGGCTTTGGGGCGGGCGGCGGAGCCAGTGGGGGCGTGTGGCATGGTGTGGGGAATGGCAGGCGTAAAGCCTGCCCCACAGGAGCTGACGCGGGGACTGCGGCGCGGCCGATGGCGGGAAGCGAGCGGCGAGAGGGTGGCGCGTTTCATGAGGAGACGATCATGCCATCGGCGAGGCGCACGGTGCGCGTGCCGTAGGCGGCGTTTTCGTGGGAGTGGGTGACCTGGACGATGGTCACGCCGTCGTCGCGGTTGAGTTTGCGGAAGAGCTCCATGATCTCGCGGCCTTGATCGGAGTGGAGATTGCCGGTGGGCTCGTCGGCGAGGATGAGGGCGGGTTTCGCGACGAGGGCGCGGGCGATCCCGACGAGCTGTTGCTGGCCGCCGGAGAGTTGCGAGGGGTAGAGGTCTTTTTTGCCGACGATGTGGAAGCGGTCGAGGGCGTCGCAGACGATGCTCTCGCGGTCTTTCTTCGGGACGTCGCGGTAGGAGAGCGGGATCTCGAGATTTTCGTAGACGGTGAGATCGTCGAGGAGGTGGTAGCTCTGGAAGACGAAGCCGAGGTGCTTTTTTTGGAGTTCGAAGCGTTTCTTTTGGTCGAGCTGGTGGACGGGCGAGCCGGCGAGGAGGTATTCGCCCTCCCACTGGGCGTCGTGGAGGCCGAGGATGTGGAGTAGCGTGGATTTACCGGAGCCGGAGGGGCCCATGATCGAGAGGAAGTCGCCCTCCGCGATGGTGAGGTTGATGTTCCGCAGCGCGTAGTAGGGTCCGCCTTTGAGGGGGTAGATGCGGTCGACGTGGCGGAGCGTGATCATACGCGCGGGGACGCGAAAAAATTACATGAACAGGTGCGCCGGGAGGGTGCGTTTCTCGGTGCGCGGAGCTGCCGGACGGGCGGTCTGCGTGGGAGACGAGGGCGCGCCGGGCTTGATCGTGGGAATCACGCGGCTGGCCGTAGGAGAGTCGGGACGGGAAGGGGTGGAGGCACTCGAGGCGTCGCAGGTAAACGTCCGCACGAACAAGGTGGCGGCGAGAAACAGGGCGGAGGCGGTGGCGTGGATCATGAGGATGGCGGAGGGCGCCGGAGGTTTAGCAACGCCTGTGCCGTGGGGTCGGATTGTGCGCAAAGTGCTGAAGACCAGAGTTTAGAAATTTATGGGGCGGGGGCAGTAAGGACGGATGGGCAGTAAACTTTCCGGTAGTGGAATGCGGCATTCCCAAATTTGGGAAAGGCGCGGACACGTGGTCGCGACGACGACGGTGCGGAGTGGACTCGGAGTGCGGTCGGTTGCGTTGCGAGGTCGCGGCCCGCGGGGAGGGAGGCAATCGACAGGTGCGACACATATCCGGGTTGAAACGAAGCGCGCGGCGGACTCAATCGGCGCGCGTTTCATCTTCACCCCGCGTTTCACTCCCCTTCAGCCGCTTCTTTTCACTTATGCGTCCGCTCCCTTTCCGTTTCGCCGCCGAGACTTACACCTGGTTCATGAAGGAATCGGGTCGCGCCTATGCCGGCAAAATTCCGCACATGATCAACGTGACCGCGCAGGCGGGCTTCGCGGGTTTTTCGCCGAGCCACGGCTGGATGGGGGATCATTTCAATGCGGACCGGTTGGAGCGGTCACTGAAGGACGCCGGGCTGGAGCTCGCGGCGATCGCGCTCGTGCTCTCGTGGAACCATCCGCAGGAGACGGCGCAGGAAGTGGCCGAGGCGGATGCGACGATCGCGCTGTTGAAGCGGTTTCCGGGCGCGACGTTGTGCACGGTGCAGATGCCCGAAGGGCGGCACGATCTCGTGCAGCGGCAGAAAAATCTCGTGGCCAACGTGAACGCGGTGTCGCGGCGCGCGGCGAAGGCCGGGGTGCCGGCGAGTTTTCACCCGAATTCACCGCACCACTCGACCAATCGGACGGAGTCGGACTACCGCGCGATCCTGGAAAATCTCGACCGCACGGTGACGGGCTGGACGCCGGACGTGGGCCACATGGCCAATGGTGGGATGGACCCGCTGAAGAAGATGCGCGACTACGCGGAGATGATTAACCTCGTCCACTTCAAGGACTGGGATGGTAACCCGGAGTTTGCGCTGATGGGTCAGGGCAAGGTCGATCTCGTGGGCGTTACCCAGTGGCTGCTGGACCGCAATTACTCCGGCTGGATCGTGTGCGAAGACGAGGCGCCGCTGGCGGTGCAGGACCCGGACGCGGTCACGCTGCACGACGGCAAGTGGATCAAGGACTCACTGATCCCGGCGCTGAAGCGCTGAGAGTCGGCGCGGCTTACGCGAAAATCCAAACGAGAGCACCTTACTTCCCATGCCCCACATCACGACCAACGGAATCAAACTTTACTACGACGAGCGCGGCAGCGGTGAGCCGGTGTTGCTCATCATGGGGATCACGGCGCCGGGCGGCGTGTGGGAAAAGCATGCGGAGTTTTGGGCGAAGTCGTTTCGCTGCATCATGCCGGACAATCGCGGCGTAGGACTCACCGACAAGCCGGCGGGACCTTACTCGAGCGCGATGATGGCGGACGATTTCGTCGGTCTGCTCGACGCGCTCGGACTGGAGCGTGTGCGCGTGGTGGGCTGCTCGATGGGATCGGTCATCGCGCAGCAACTCGCGCTGCGGCACCCGACGCGCGTGCGCTCGCTGGTGCTGATGTGTCCGTGGGCGCGGTGCGACGCGTATGCGCGGGGGATTTTCGAGCACATGAAAACCATCAAGGCGCGGCTGCGCCCGGAGGAGTTCATGAACTACATCCAGCTGCTGATTTTTTCGAAGCCAACGTGGGACGATGCGGCAGGCTACGCCGGAATGTTGGAGGGACAAAAACAAGCGGGCGAAGGCGCGGCGCCGCAACCGCTGCACGCGCTCGAAGCGCAGGCGGCGGCGTGTGTCGGACACGATGTGGTGCGCGAGCTCGGAAAAATCAAAGCGCCGGCTCTTGTGATCGGCGGCGATGCGGATATTTTCACCCCGCGTTGGATGGCGGAGGAAGTAGCGGGCGGAATTCCGGGCGCGGAGCTGCATCTCTACGCAGGTGCCGGGCATGCGTTCCACTGGGAGCGGATCGAGGATTTTAATCCGCGCGTGCGCGACTGGCTGGCGGCGCACTGAGTCACTCGCTCACGCTCGCAGCGACAGACGAGAAAATCAGGCGTCGAAGCTTGGCACTTTGAGCCGCTCACCGTCCTTCAGAGCGGACTGGTGGGCAACAATGCCGGGCGCAGTGTAGGCGAGGGCTTCGTAGACGTCCACGGCCGGGCGGCGCTGGCGCAGGACCGCGTCGATGAACTCATGCGTGATGAAGGTGTGTGAGCCTTCGTGGCCGCTCTTGTGACGGAGCGGCTCGGGGAGCAGATCGGTTTTCCACCACTCGGGGATTGTGAAATTCTCGAAGGCGGGGAGGGCACGCTCGAAGCCGCCGCTGTCTTTCTCGGTCTGCTTGCCGGAGCGCACGAGCACGGCGCCGAGGCCGTTGGGGTCGGGGTAGTGGAAGCTCATCTTGTCGCCGTAGAGGCGGGCGCGCTCGCCGCCGCGATGGGCGCCTTTCCACCACACTTGGACCTGCATGGTGTGGCCGCGGTTGGTGCGGAACTGGGCGGTCTCGTTCCAGAACGGATTTTGGTAGGGATTGTTTTTGAGGAGCGGATCGTCGTCACCCCAGCCGAGGCAAGAGACGTCGGTAAGACGCTCGCCGGTGACGCCGAGGAGGTGGGCGGTGCAATGCGTCGGGTAGTTCATGGGCGCGAAGCCATGGCGCCAGGTGGGTTTGCCGTCTTCGAACCAAAGCGCCTCGAGGCCGGCGTGGTGATACATCGATTCGGCGGTGTAGATGGTCCCGAATTTCCCCTCTTGGTAGAACTTGCGCGCGGTGATGGTGGCCTGCTGCCAGTAGCTCGTCTCGGCCATCATGTAGGTGAGACCGGAGGTGCGCACGGCCTCGCGCAGCGTGGCGCATTCCTCGAGGGTCATCGCCGCGGGGACGGCGCAGAGAACGTGTTTGCCTGCCTTTAGGGTGGCGACGACGTGCGCGACGTGATCGGGCGCGGGTGTGGCGAGGAAGACGGCCTCGATCTTTGGGTCGCGCAGGAGCTCGGCGAGCGAGTCGTAGCTCTTCGTGCAGCGGTAGACCTTCATGAGCGCGGCGCGACGATCGGCGCGGAGATCGCTCACGGCCTCGACGGTGCATTGAGGGTGCTCGTGAAATTGAAACGTGGCGCCGAAGCGTCCGCCGACGATGCCAACGCGGAGTTTGCGGTCTGAAGCGAGGGCAGGAGCGGCGGTGGCGAGGCGAGGCGTGAGGGCGAGGGCGCCGGCGGCGGCAGCGGTGGCGAGGAAATCGCGACGGGTTTGGGGTGGGAGCGACATGGGAAAAAAGCGGGGTTGAGCAGAAGAGAAAGTCTGGAGCTGCGTGCGGCGAGCAAACGATGGCGATGCGCGCGGGCTTGTCAGCGGGTGATCTGATCGCAGTTTGCGAAGCGTGAAAACCCCGCCGCTGATCGCACCGCTTGGTCCGAACGATGAAGAAGCTGTGGCCCGCCTGCTGCACACCGCGCTGGTGGCATGGTATGAGAGCCGGTTGCGCCAGGGGGCCCGCTTCGGCGAGAGCCATGAACCGTTTCGCATTTTTCCGCGCGTGTATGGGGCGCTCGATGCCGGTGAGGGCGTGGGTGCGCGGGACGCCGCTACGGGCGAATTGTTGGGCGTATGTTTCATCCACGACCGACCGACGCATGTGGCGTTTGGGATCGTAGCGACAGCACCGGGTGCGCAAGGGCGGGGCGTGGCGCGGGCGATGATGGAGCCGGCGCTGGCGCGGGCGCGGGCGGCGGGCAAGCCGGCGCGACTGGTGTCGAGCGCGCTCAACCTCGATTCGTTTTCCCTCTACACGCGATTGGGCTTCGCCCCGCACACGCTCTACCAAGATATGGTGCTCACCGTGCCCACGACGGGTCTGGTAGTGGTGCCGCCGCCGGGCGCGGAGCGCGTGCGGGTGGCACGGCGTGACGAGGCGGGGCGGCTGGCAAATTTCGAGAACGCCCAACGCGGTGTGAGCCGGGAAAAAGACTATGCGTTTTTCCTGCGCAACGAAGTGGGCGCGTGGCGGACCTGGGTGCTCGACGATGAGCGCGATCCGACAGGCGAGCCGGCGGGGTTTCTCGTCGCGAGTCATGATCCCGCTTGTCTGATGATCGGGCCGGGGCACGCACGCGACGAGGCGACGGCGCTGGCGCTGTTGTGGCGGGCGCTCGACGCGATGCGCGGTCACACGCCCGTGTGGCTGGTGCCGTGTGCGGAAGCGGGACTGGTGCGGACGCTGTATGCGTGGGGAGCGAGGAATGTGGAGCTGCACGTAGCCTCGGCGGTCGGGGCGGTGCCGCCGGCGCGGGGTATCACGTGGCCGACCTTTTTGCCGGAGACGGGTTGAAGGCGTGGGGATAAATCGCGGGTTGACGGTAGTGGGGGGTGATCGCGAGCCTCCCGGTCCTCTATTACTCAAACATGATCCGCGTCTTTGTTTCCGGCTGCTACGACATTCTCCACGCAGGGCACGTGCAGTTCTTCCGCGAGGCGCGGGCGCTGGGCGATCATCTCACGGTGTGTTTCGCGTCGGCGGAAGTGTTGTGGATTCACAAGCAGCGGCGGAGCTCGCTGCCCGACGAGCACAAGCGGGCGCTGATCGCGGCGATGGAGATGGTGGATGATGTCGTGATCGGCGAAGGGCACGACGAGGGCATCGATTTCAAGGAGCACTTTCTGCGGCTGAAGCCGGACATTCTCGCGGTGACGGACGACGACAAATACGGGCCGTTGAAACGCGAGTTGTGTGCGCAGGTCGGCGCGAAGTATCTGCTGATGCCGAAGACGCCGCCGCAGTTTCCGCCGATCTCGACGACGCAGATCGTGCGCTTCATCCGCGCGCCCGAAGTGGCGCCGTTGCGGGTGGATTTCGGGGGCGGCTGGCTCGATGTGCCGCGGCTGGCGCGGCCGGGGGCCTTTATCGTGAACTGCGCGATTTCGCCCACGGTGTCGTTGCGTGACTGGCCTTTTGAGCGCAACGCCGGCCTCGGTGGCTCGGGTGCGTGGGCCTTGCTCAACGGTAAGGACGGCATCGGCTCCGAACTGAATCTCGGCGTGGGTTGGCAAGATCCGGCGGTGATTGCGGAGACGGGCTTGTGCGCGTGGCGCAGCGGTCCGCGACCGGTGCTGGATGTGAAGTCGAACGGAGATTTCCTGCGCGGGCGGATGGCGCTACTCTGGACGGGCAAGCAACACGACACGCCGTCGATGGTCGGCGGGGAGCGAGACTACGATGCGATCGCGCGCGCGGGCGCGGCGGCGCGCGACGGAGTATGGAAGTCAGATTTTTCCCTCATCGCCGAAGGCGTGCGGCAATCCTACGCAGTGCAGCGCGCCGAAGGCATGGACGCGCTACCGGCGGATATCGCGGGGACGGTCGCGTGGAAATATTGTGGCGGCGGTTTCGGCGGCTACGCGGTGTATTTGTTCAGCGAGCCGACGGCGCGCGACGCGGCTTGCGCGGCGCGGAAGAATTTTCGCGCGATCGAGCCCTACGTGGCGTCGCGGTAAGCGGGCGCCCGGGTGACACCGAGCATGGGCGCCTATTTCGCCACCGTGGTGAGAAGGTCGCGGAGGGTGGCGGTGATTTTCGTCGAGGCTTCGACTTCGAGGTAGCTGCTGCGGGCGCGCCAGGTTTCGTAGCCGCCGAGGGCGTGGTGCTCGGGCGTGGGGAGGTAGCCGTTGTAGCCGTTGGCGAGGGAGATCGTGAAATGTTCGCCGAGCGGTTTGGTGGCCTTGAGGTCGAGGCCGATTTCGACGAAGACTTCGCAGGGGATCGCGGCGATGGTGAGCGCGCCGATGCGGTGGGCCTGGAGTTTCACGGGAACGGTGGCCGGGTAGGCGGCGAGGGCGAGGGACTCGAGGGCGTAGATGGCTTTGCGATCGGAGAACTGGCCGTCGGCGTCGCGCTTGGTGGTGGCGACGATTTTTTGGGCGCGGGTGAGTTCGTCGGGCGCGGGCTTGCGGACGGCGAGTGTGACGTCGCGCTCGGCGGTGGCGACGGGTGCGGCGGCCTGCCACGACAGACGCTGGTAGGCGGCGAGGGCGGTGTCGGCGACGCTTTGGGCGACGAGGGAAATCTGTTCGCCGAGGGCGCGCTTGGGCGGAGGCGGGGCGGCGTAGTTGACGTTGTTGATGTTGCCGCTGGTGCCGTTGCTCATGATCGCGACGAAAGCGGGTTTGCCGGTGTAGCGGGCGTCGGTGGCGGAGAGACGCGCGGTGACTTCGCGAGCGAAGGCACCGTAGTAGTCGGCGGAAATGGCCGGGAGGCCGCCGACGTAGTGTAGGCTGTAGTTGGCGAGGATGGCGAGGGGGCGACCGTCGGATTTGGCGCGCGCGGCGAGGAGCGAGACCTCGGGATCGACCGGGCCGGCGGGGCCGGTGACTTTCGGATTTTGGAATCCGGGATTCATCCACGCGCGGTCGGCGAGGGAATCGAAGGGGTTTTCGTAGGACCCGCCGTCTTTCACGAGCCAGCGGCGGTTGAAGACCTGGTCGGAGTTAGAGGCTTTGCCGAAGGCGATCTCGGCGGGCTCGAGGTTGGCGTGTGCGCGGATGATGCTCTCGGCGATACGAGCCGGGAGGGTGGTGAGGTAAGCGGGATCGGCCTCGCTTTGGAAAACGGGAGTCATCGTCGCGCAGCTGTGTGAGTGCGTGGCGCTGATGAGCAGGTGCGAAGCGGGGACGCCGGTGGCGCGAGAGGCGAGGGCTTTGGCGGATTCGCAGATCTCACGCGGGATCATGCAGGCATCGACGATGCAGAAGACCAAAGTCGTAGGGCCGCTTTGCACCGCGAGGCTACGCGCGTGCATGGGATCGGTGACAGTCTTGGCGAAGGCGCCCTTCATGCCGCCGTTGATGGGAGAGGGCTGGGCGAGCGAGGGTGTGATGTCTTGGGCGAAGGCGCCGGCGCGGAGCGGGGCGGAATCGGCGGCGCGAGTGACAACTGCGAAGAGGACAACGAGAGAGAGAACGAGTGGGGCGGCGAGAGGGAGGCGCATGGGGTGGTTGCGGCGGTGGGAAGTTAGAGCGTGCGAAGAAAGGCAATGAGGGCGCGGCGGTCGGCTTCGTTGAGGTCGAGGCCGTAGTCGTGGCCACGGACGGCGCGGGTGGTGGTGCCGGGCGGGCCCTTCCAACCGGTGGGCACGTAGGTGTCGGCGAGGCGGCGCGGGTCGAACCAATCTTCGAGGGTGGCGCAGGACCCGTTGTGTTCGAAATGGCTGCGATACCAAACGCCGCGGAGCGAGGGGACTTTGTAGAGGCCGGTGCCGCGGCGGGTTTGGAGCGCGAGGGTGGGATCGGTGTCGACGCTGCGCTTGGTTAGTATGTCGGCGCGAGCGGGGTGATCGGCGGGAACAGTGAAGCCGGGGGCGACGACGAGCTTGTGATTGGTGTAGCCCTGTTCGGGGTCGTGGCAGCGGGCGCATTCCTGTTCGCGAAACACTTCTTCGCCGCGACGGGTAATGGCGTTGGTGGGGTTGGGGTTGAGTGGAGGGCGCAGGCTTTTGAGGTAGAGGGCGAGGGCGTAGAGTTGTTCGTCACTGTAGCGGGTGCCGTTCGTGGCGGCGGGGCGGGCTTGGGTGGCGGGATCGGCGCGGGGGATGATGCCGCCAAAATCGGAGAGGAGGTCGGCGCCCTGATTGAGGGCGGCGTAGCGCATGAGATCGCCGAGGCCGCGGTTGCGCTGAAGGCCGGTGTGGTCGAGATAGCGGCGTTCGTCGACGCCGATGAGGTCGGGAATTTGGACCGGGGTGAAACTGCCGGAACCGTGGCGAGCCAGGACACCGAGGGGAACCGTCTCGTGGTAGGCGGCGATTTGCGCGGGCGAGAGGCGGTCGAGTTGGGACACGACTGGCTGCGCGGCCACGGGGGCGGCGAAGAGGACGCGTTGGCCGCGGCGGGCGCTCTCGACGGAGGACGCGTGGATGGCTCGGGCGAACTGGAGATCGAAGGGCGGGTTGCCTTGGGCGCCTTTGATGATGGAGCCGTCGGGCATGACACGGTTGTGGCACTCGGCGCAGGCGAGGAGGCCGAGCTCGACCTTGCCCTTCTCGCGAATCACGTAGCGGTAGAAGGGAATCTGGCCGTTGGGCGTGAGACGATAGGGGAGCGTGCGAAATTCGTTGGCGCGGGTGGCGCGTTGCTCGGGGGTGAGTTCGACGTAGGCGATCGGGGCGTCGAAAACGAGTTCGCCGGCCGCAACCCAATCGTCGGCGACGACGAGTTTGGGGCGTTTGTCGGTGTCGTTCCAGAGCACGATGGGCTCGCGGGATTTCAGGTTTTCGAAGTAGCCCGCGGGTTCACGATCGGGATGGTAAACCGGGTAGCTCGTGTAGATGGGACGAACCTTTTGCGCGTAGTAGTATTCCGGCGTGATGTGGCCGGGTGGAAGCCCCGTGGAGGCGAGCGGAAGCTCAAGGTCGCGCAGGGCGACTTCATCCCAGACTTGGGGAATAGTGGGACGAAACGATTCCGCGCCCGCGGCGGTGAGTGCCGCGCCGACCACGAAAAAGAAAATCGTCCGCATGGCGCGGAGAGTGGGCCGCCGGGCGACGGGTGGTCAACGCGGGTAGCTACGATGACGGAGTTCGTAGCGTCCGACCTCTCTAGCTAGGGCGTGGGGCGCGGGGCGGGCTTGGCGCTGGGGTCACCCGTGGGCGGCGGGGCGTGGTCGGTGGCGGCGGGCGGGCCGAGGAGTTCGGTGAGGAGGGGCGTGAGGCCGTCGGCCCAAACTTGATAGCCCTGAAGCGACGGGTGGAGGCGGTCGACGGTCATGCCGTCGAAGAGTTTGCCGTCGGGGTCGGCGAGGCGCGCGTTGACGTTGAGGAAGCGGATTTTTTTGCCGTCGGCGAGTTGGGCGAGGTGGGCGTTGAGACGGTTGATCGTGGGGAGGACGGCCGGGTGGTCGTTGCGCGGAAAGATGGCGGTGAGGATGAGGGTGGCGCCGGGGGCCTTTTCGCGGCAACGGGCGACGAGGGCGGTGAGGCCGCGAGAGATGTCGGCGAGGCGGGCGTCGTCGGCGGGTTCGCTGCCGACGTTATTGGTGCCGGCGAGGAGGACGATCACTTTGGGGTGGACGCCGTCGAGTTCGCCGTGGTCGAGGCGCCAGAGGATGTTTTCGATGCGGTCGGCGCCCCAGCCGAAGTTGGCGGCATTCCAGCCGTGAAAGGTTTTTTTCCAGTGGGCGAGGAAGGCGGGGTAATCCGTGGCGCCCCAGCGGCGGGTGATGGAATCGCCGAGGAAGTAGAGATCGATGCCGCCGGTTTTGGCTTTCGCGACGAGTTGCTCGTGGGCGCGGAGCGAATTGGCGTCGGAGCGCGGGGCAGGTAGGTCGGCAGCGGCGTGGGCGGTGGGTGCGGCGAGGGAGAGCGCGAGAGTAAGAGAGACGGAGAGATGGAGCAGGGGGCGCACGGGAGGGGTGAGTAGTGCGGCGGAGTGTCGGGAGCGGGCGCGGGTAGGCGACGGGATTATCCGTCTCAAATTAGAGCGGCAAGCGCGGCAGCGTTCAGCGGAGGGAATTAAGATGAGCGAAGAGGTCGCTGACCTGTTCGGGGGCCAGGCTCTCAAGGAGGCCTTCGGGCATAAGGGAGCGGCGGAGATAAGTGGTGGAGCGGATTTCGCTACGGGGTATGCGGCGGTCTTCGGCACCGGGCGTGCGGAGGACCAGGGAGTCGGCCGACTCTTCGACGAGGAAGCCTTCGCGGACGGAGCCGTCGGTGGCGACGACGCGGAAGGTGCGGTAGGCGCTCTCCATCGCTGCGCTCGGGGTGAGGATATTGCGGAGGAGGGCTTCGGTGCCGGTGTTGCCGACGCCGTCGAGAGCAGGGGCGATGGCGCCGCCTTTACCGGCGAACTGGTGGCACGCGAGGCAGATGGTGGTGAAGAGTTGTTTGCCTTGCTCGGGGTTGCCGCGGGTGGTGGCGAGTTTGCGGAAGCGGGTGAATTTTTCGTCCTGCACGGCGGCTTCGGCGGCGGTGAGGAGGGCGGGGGCGTCGTCGGTGAAGTCGAGGTGGGCTTTGCCTTGGAGAGGGCCCCATTGGTCGCCGGAGAAGACGTGGGTGAGGTTGGGCGCGGTGAGGAAACTGCGGTCGAAATTTTCGCGGATTTCTTTGGCGGAGCGGGTAACGCTCCAGACCCGAAACTCGGCGAGCCAGCCAGCGGTGCCGCCGTTTTTCGGGTTGGCGCGACCGAGGTCGAGGGCGGTGAGCGGCGCGGGGTTGGCGGTGGTGCTAGTGGCGTCGAGTTCGCCGTTGATAAAGATGCGGAAGACGCCGGTGGTGTCGCGGGTGATGGCGTAGTGCGTCCAGACGCGCGGGGTGGTTTTTTTCTTGGCGACGACGATATCGGACGGGGCGTGGGCGCTGAGCCAGACGCGGAGTTGGGCGGCGTGGAAGTTGATGGAGACTTGGCCGGGGGCGCTGAGGAGGGCGTCGAGGTTGTTGATGGTAGGATCGAGCTTGGCCCAACACTCGACGGTGAACGGGCCGGTGAGGGTGAGCTGCGTGGCAGAGTAGTCGGTGGCGGCGCCGTCGAGGCGGAGGGCGCGTTGGGCGTCGCCGCCGATTTCTTTCCAGAGGGTGGCGACGGTGGGATCGTCGGGTAGAAGCGTGTGAAGTTTGTCGGCGGTATTCAGGCCGAGGTCGGTTTTGGAGACGGTGTTGGCGCGGAGGCCGGCGAGGATGGCCGTGGCGCCGGTGGTGGTGCCGGCGAGACGGTCGAGGGCGGTGCCGCGTTGGGAAAGGGTGAGCGAAGGGAGGAGGGCGACGAGGAGGGCGGGCGCATCGGGGGCGCGCGAGGCGGCGAGGGCGGCGAGGGCGGCGAGGGCTTCGTCGCGGACGGAGGCATCGGCGGAGGAGCGGGCGAGGCGTTCGAAGGCGGCGACGGGACCGAGGGCGTTTTCGCGGAGAGCGCGGAGGGCGGCAAGCGGGGGCGGTGGAAGATTTGAGATCGGAGATTTGAGAGTTGAGAGGGTGGCGAGGTCGCGGGTGAGGAGGGCGGTGAGGGCGGGCTCGGTGGCGGCGAGTTTGAAGGCGCCGGCGACTTGAGCGCCGAGGGTGAGGTCGGCGGTGTCGGTGGAGGCGAGGAGGGCAGAGGCGGCCGAGGTGAGCGCGGCAGTGAGCGGTGTGGTGTCGAGGCTCGTGCGGAGCGTCAGGAGGGCGCGGAGAACGGGGGCGCGCGTGGTGGCGGACGCGAGTGACGAAGAGAGGGCTTCGCGGACGGCGGGCTCGGAGAAGTGAGCGGCCAGGGCGCGCACTTCTTCGTCGGCGAGGGGTCGAGCAAGTTCGGGCGTGAGTCGGGCGAGGCCGATGGCGGCGTCTTTGCCGCCGAGAGCGAGGGTGGCGAGGACGCGATTTTCGAGGGGGAGGGCGCGGCCGGCGGGCAAGGCGAGGAGCGCTGCGGTGGAAGCAGGATTCAGCTCCATGGCCCAGCGGGCGAGGTAGCGCTCAAACTCGCGCTCGTAGCGCGGCCAGGGATTGGCCGGGGCGACGACGGGCGGAAGGGAGGCGGCGCCTAGTTGGGCGGCGAGGTGCATGACCTGCGCGCTGGCGCGCGGGACACGACGGAGGGCATCGCCGAGGGCGGCGCGGACGGAGGGGGAAGGATCAGCGAGGAGCGGAGTAGCGATCGCGAGAAATTCTGACTCGGGGCGTGGGTGCGCGGCGGCGAGGCGGGCGGCCTCGTGGCGGATGGTGGGCGCGGGGTCGGAGGCGAGTTGGAGGAGGAGCGGGGTGGGGAGCGGTGAGAGACTTTCGAGGGCCCAGAAGGCGGCGAGGCGGCGGTCGGTTGGCGCAGTGCGATCTGCGATAATGGTGGTGAGATCGGGCGCGACAGTGGTGGCGCGGCGGTCTGTGAGTTCGAGCCAGGCGAGGCGGGAGACGAGGGCGTTGGGGCCGCCGAGTTGGGCGACGAGGGCGCGGTCGTCGAGTTTGGTGAGGTCGGGCGGAGTGACGCGCGGTTGATCTTGGTGGCGGATGCGCCAGATGCGGCCGCGGGATTTGTCGCGGTCGGGGTGCGTGCGCGGGACCTCGTTGTGGGAAATGATTTTGTTATACCAGTCGACGATGTAGAGGGCGCCGTCGGGGCCGAAGTGGATCGCGACGGGGCGAAACCATTTATCCTCCGTGGTGAGGAAGTCGGGAAGCTTCTCGTAAGTGTAGCGCGCGCCGTCGGCCGTGGGGGTGGCGCGGACGGCGTTGATCGTGTTGGTGATGGGGTTGGCGAGGAAGAAAGTTTTGGGCGAGGGGCCAGAGGCGAGGGACGATGGGGCGGAGGAAAACCCAGCGAAGGGAGAGCCGCGGTCTTCGGCGAGGGCGAGGCCGCTGAGGCCGGTGCCGCCCATCTGCGCGGGGGCGAGTGGGGGCGGCATGAGGGGTTGGTAGGGACGGAGGCGGTCTTTGGAGCCGGTGGTGACCCAGACGCCGGGTTCGTAGGGGATGACGGGAAAGCCCATGTCGTTGGCTTCCTGGAAAAACGTCTCGCCCTCGCGGGAGGTGACAAGGCCCCAGATGTTGTTCGGGCCGGCGGTGAGGGTTTCGAAGGAAGAGCCGTCGGGTGTGAAGCGGGCGAGCTTGCACTGGTTAAACGGAATCGTGGTCGAGCCGTCGGCGAAGGGGCGACCGTCGGGGCGGCGGACCGTGGAATAGTTGAAGAGTCCTTGAGCGACGAAGATCTGGCCGCCGGGCTGACGAAGGAATTGGTGGGGGAAGAGGTGGGAGTCCTGCGTGCCGAAGCCGGTGAGGATCACGTCGTGGCGGTCGGCGCGGCCGTCGGCATCGGTGTCGCGGTAGAAGCGGAGGTCGGTGCCGTATTGGACGATGGCGCCATCGCGGTAGGGCTGGACGCCGAGGGGCATGACGAGGCCGTCGGCGAAGACCCGGGGGGGCGTGGTGACGGCGGGAGCGGCGGTGGCGCCGGGAACGAGAGGGGCGGGGGCGGCGTAGGGCGCATCGAAGACGACAACCTTGTCGCGGCCGCCGGCGGCGAAGAGGGCGTCGGAGGCGGCTTTTTGCTCGTTGCCGTCGACGGGGTATTCGAGCGCGGTCATCGACCAGAGGCGCATGCGGGCGTCCCAGGTGACGTTGATGAATTTGCCGAAGCCGGTGGATTCGGCGACGACGAGTTCGGCGAAGAAGCCGGGCGGAAGTTGGAAGGACGCGCGCTCCTCCTCAGGCGAGCGCGGGCCGGT
>CANGHW010000052.1 GCA_947453695.1 Opitutia bacterium | reverse complement strand
TTGGTGGCGTTTCTGGCCGAGCGCGGATTCGGGATTTTCGAGGCTGATACCATGAAGCCGCTGGATCGGCGGGCACTGGAGGAATTGAGCGTCCGCGTCACCGGGTTGAAGCATGTGGATTTGCTGGCGTGCCGGCAGGCGCCTCCACCCCGGGCCAATTAGCGAGTCAGCGATGCAGACGGAGCCGCTGGACGGGGGCGCGGAAACCCGATGGGGCGGCGGCCGAAGTCCCGCAGGTTCTGCTCGTAGAGCCAGTGGCTATCGGTGTGATCGTAGAAGCGGTAGAAGGCGGTCTCCGCGATCGGCAGGCGAAGTCCGAAGGCGGGTCCGAAGCAGACCAACGCGTTGCCCGCCGAAAGGACCACGATGAGGACGAGACGCGCCCGGCGCGCGCCCTTGGGGGCTGGAAGCAAATCCTGCCACCACCAAGCCAGGGCCAAAATAAGTGCGGGAAAGACCGGCTGGTAAAAGCGCGCGATCCAGGAGCCGCTCAGGTTCCATTGTCCCGAATGCGGCGGCGGGAGATTGCAGAACGCAAACAGCGCGGCACTGACCAGCAGCAAGACCGGGACCGCGCGCGGGCGCATGAACGCAGACCACGAAACATCCAAAGCGCAGGCCGCAATGGCGAGGATTGGCAAGAAAAGGAAGTTGGCCCCGAAGAAAACATCGGCGGCGGTCTCGGGCAGGACGGCCAGACGGGAGAAGAGATCGCCGAACGCGCCGGGGTTGAAGAAGGAATCGAGGAGCTGGCGGTAGACGGTCGTGTTGCTGTTTTCCAGCGGGACGCGGACGAGGTATTGGAGCACCCAGAGCCAGATTCCGAGTGGAAGAATTTGGAGGCCGACGCTGAGGGTCGCGGCAGCGGGGCGGCGGTGCCACACGAGCAACAGCACAGTGGCGGGCAAGAAGTAGGCGTGAAGATCGTAGCTGGTGTAGATCACACCGAGTGCCAGCGAAAGCAGGCCGAGGCGGCCGCCGCGAGCACCGGGCAACTCGAGCAGGATCCAAAACGCGGCGATACTGAAGGGGAAAATCAGGGCATAGGCGTAGGGTTGTCCGACCCAGTAAGCGGCGCCCGGGTAGAGCGCGAGCAGCCACGCGGCCAATATTGCGCCGCGCTCACCAACGTGGCGACGGACCATCGCGATGCCGGCGGCGAAGCCGGCGAGGTTGATGACCAAGTTAAACAGGACGCCGCCTAATTCGTAGCCGAGGCTCTTCATCCAAGGCCAGGCCATCACACCGTAGAGGATCCGACGCAGCAACATAGACTCTTCCCAGGCGGCGCGCGGTTCGCCGTCCACCAGCGCGAAGATCGCGCGATGAAATGGATGGTCTATGTTGTAGAGGTAGCCCGTCGCCGGGTCCCAATTGGGTATCAGCGTGTTGGCGTAGGGGGCGAGGGTGCCGGTGGCCAGATAGAGACCCGCGAGGAAGACGAACCCGGCCAGCGCGTAGTTTAGCCAGGGTGTGCGGGGTGTTGCGGCGGTCGATGTCGAGATCGGATCGGGAGGTGGGGCAAGAGGAAAGGTTGCGCCGCGGCGCAACCAGTAGGAGGCAGCCAAGAGCGCGACGATGGCTCCGTAGCCCACAGTGCGGGAGTAAAGCACGGGCGAGTGGGCCTCGTAGAGGCGTCCGTTGGTGCGGGGATCCGAGTTGTCAGTGGCGGAGAAAAAAATCCGGCCCGCGACATGGCTCCACGAGCCGCTCCCTTCGGCGTTCGTGAGCGCGGGCATCCGCCGCTTGGTGCCGAGCGGCCGTCCGTCCTCGGTGAGCGTGATGCGGCTGCGGGGGTTGAGTTTGGAGTCGCCGGGACTGTGATCGAAGTCAGCGGCATACGCCCGTCCACCGGGCACGGCGCGCATGGTTTCCCGATCAAGCGGCACGGCCACACTGGGCAAAACCGAGAGGCAATAGTTGTGGGTGATCAGCACAAGCGCCACGAGTGCGACGGCCTGGAGCGCGAGGCGCAGGCGGTTGGCGGATGTGGCGGCGGAGATTGGGGATATCGACATGTAGGAGACGCGCGGGAGGTGCGGGTCGGCAGCGGGACTGGACGGTGACGAATGGATTACTTCTCGAGGAAGGGTCGGGAAATTCCGCCTACAGTGATCGTCTCCGGTTTGAGTGCACCAACGGCGGTGAAGGAGTATTCGATCTCAAATTTTTCCTGGCGCAGCGAACTCAGGCGTTGGCCCGGAGATCTCACCGTGAACGAGGTTTCACCGCTCACGCGGATGCGGGGCCAGCCGGGAACTTCGGTAGTTTCGATGACTTGGGTGGCGAGACTGCCGAGCTGGCCGTAGGCGTGGATAAGGTGAGCCTTGAGCTGCACGGGGGCGTTAAGGGCCGCTTGCTGCAGGAGTTGTTCACGAGTCCCGGGGGCCGATGTCGTGGTGGCCACGGGTGCGGCGGGGGAGGACACGGCGCGGGTTTGTAGCGGCGGCTGGGAGGGGCGGGTATAGGGGCGAGTGGAGTTCTTGGGGGGCGTGGCGGGTTTGACGCCGGCTTCGGCGAGGAGTTGGTCGCGGAGAGCGGGCGGGAGCGTGTCCAGAGCGACGACGCGGATGCGGGTGGGCTCAGCGATGGTCGCAGTGGACTTCTCGATGGAGTAGTCGACGATGCGGGCTTGCTTGAACAGGGTGCCGTCGGTGAGGCGGATCTCGGGCTGAACCTGCCCGAGGTAGGATTTCTTCTCTGCAGACGCCGCCATGAGGAGAGTGGCGGTGGTGAGGATGAGGGGGAGACGCCGAAGCATGCGGGAAACATGCGGCTCTGGATGGTGGGCGTAAAGCCTGCCCCCACGCGGTTCTGGTGGTAGCGAGACTACGGCTGCAGCGATTTCAGCGGGGTGAGCGTCACGGGGCCGAGCAGGCCGGAGGGGGTGAGAGGCCACGCGCTGGCGTCGAAAGGTTTGTAGTTAATGTTAACGATATTCGAGTCGCGCATGATTTTCCACGGGAGCTTGTTTTGATCCATGTAGCGGATGCGGTTGGCGGCGAGGTTGGTGACGTCGAGTTCGAGGATGTTTTTGCCGGGTTTGATGAAGCTAGCGGCGATACGAACGCGGAAGGGAATGCTCCATGCAGTCACGACGGGCTGGCCGTTGAGGATGACGCGGGCGCTCTCACGGACATCACCGAGATCGAGTAGCCATTCGTCGGCTTCCGCAGCAGGGGCGTAGAATTCGAGGCGATAGCGGGCAGTGCCGGCGAAGCGTTTGGCTTCGTCACCGCCAAAGTCGGTCCACGATTTGAGTTCGGTAGTTTCGAGAGCGGGCGGGAGTTCGGGACCGCCTTTGAGGAACGAGATAGTCCAGCTGCCGGTGAGGGGAGCAACGGGCGAGGCGGGAGGTTTGAGAGAGTGAGAAGCGAGGGAGGGCACCAAGTTGTGCCAAGGTGGCATCCGTCGATATTCCGTTTCAGAAATTCCTCGTAAAATTATCGACTCACCTGGATCGAGTCGGATTTCAATCCTACCCACGCCACTTAAGGGTGATGGTTCCGCAGCGCCGAATCGGCCCGTCAATGGATCGAGAAACGCGAAATATCTCACCGCCGGATTGAGGAAAAGTTTGGAGACGGGGTTACTCGTGAGGTTGACCACAAAGTAGTCCAGCCCGGTGGTTGTCTTTCGGCGGATGAAGCTCAGGCCGGCGTCGGCGAGGGCTTCGCGGCGGGCGTGAGGTGCGACAGCAGTGAGGATATCGGCGTTAATGGTTGTGCGGGGAGTGAGCGCGGTGAGGGCGGCTTTAAAATCGGAGCGGCGCTCAGCGAGGCGGCCGAAGCCGGGGACGTCTTCGGGGAGTTTTTCGAAGATGATTTTTGCGCCGCTCGCGGCGAGGGCGGCGAGTTTCTGGAGCGTCGCGACGGGCATGCGGCGCGTGGCGGGGACGACGAGCACTTTGTAGCGGGTGTTGCCGCCGGTGAGCAGGGCTCCGGACTCGGTGCGGGTTTGCTGGAGCTGGGCGTCGGAGAGGTAGTCGAAGGTGTAGCCCTTATCCATGAGCACGCGGGCGATTTTTCCGACGGGTTGGTCGGGGAGCCATTTCACGTTGTGAACCGTGAACATTTTTACGGTGCCGGACTCGTCATCAAGGAGGTCGGCGAAGGGCCAGTAGAGGAGGATGTCGTTGTCGGGCGTGCCGTGCTGGAGGACGGATTGGACGCGGGCGATGTAGCGGTTGAGGGCGCCGAAGTCATCCCACCACGTGTTGTTGGGGTTGAACTGGGTCGCGGCGTAGAAGAGCCAGCCGGGCCAAGGGGCGTCCTGTGGCGAGAAGACGGCGCCGTGGTAGAAAATGTGGTTGATGCCGTCGGCGAGAATGCGGTCGAGCTCGGGCTTCACGAAGGCGAGAGACTCTTTCCAGTGATCGCGGAGCCAAGTTGCGCTCTCGGAAGAGGCGAGGTTGTGGCCGGCCACGTGGGCGGCGGACGACGCCATGCGGACGACGAGGGACTCGGGGAGGTCTTGGTTGTTGTTGGCGATGTCGGCGGTGTCGCGGCGGAGGCCGGGGATGGGGAAGGGCGTGGAGCCGAAGATCTCGGTCTCGGCGATGTCGGCGTTGGCGTAAAGGTCGAGGAGGTTGCCGGGGGCGCCGTGGGATTGGTTGCGAACGAGGTAGCCGCGATCGTGCGACCATTTCACCCAGGCGCGGAGGTAGTCGAGGTGGAGCTGGGCGAGGGTTTCGCGGTAGTCGCTCTTGATGCGGCCGAGGGTGTCGCGGTCGATGGTGGTGACGTCGGCGGCCGAGCGGGCGAGGAGGGCGCCGGCGTAGGGCTGGATATCGTAGCCGTGCATCGCGCGAAATTTCTCGGGGAGCTGCGCGGTCCAGTTGGCGCCGTAGTATTCGAAGGAGTCGTGAAACTGGCCGCGGATGAGGCCTCGCGGGAGTTTGGCGGCGGCGAAGGCTTCGTCGAATTTGGCGAGGTAGCGGCCGAGTGCGTCAGGCGAGTAGGGATCGAGGACGAAACCTTCGCCGCCGGGGGCGGGGCGCTTCACCAGTTGTTTCGTGGGCTCGCCGACGATCTGGCCGTCTTTGAGGACGGCTTTGGTGTTGGCGTCGGCGGGAGTGACCCAGGGGCCGCCGAAGGGCCAGCCGGTGCCGGTGGCCATGTCGACGCCGAGGCCGAGGCGTTTCGCTTCGGTGCCGACGTGGGCGAGCATTTCGACCCATTTGGGGGTGAGGAAGTCGATGTAGCGGTCTTCGTAGCCTTTCGCGCCGTAGATGGGAGTGATCTCGACGCCACCGAGGCCGGCGGCAGCAAATTGTTCGAGCTGGCGCGTAATGCTGGCTTTATCGACGCCGCTGCCGGGCCACCACCAGCGAGTCCAGGGTTTGTTTTCCTTGGTGATTTCGGGCCAGCCGAGTGATTCGGCGGCGGGCTCGGCAGCGTGGGACGAGGCTGCGGAGAATAAGAGCGGGAGGAGAAATAGGACGGAGGCGAAGCAGAGCGACAGGGCAGAGCGAGGGGAGCGCATGGGGAGAGAAATCGTGCGGGACACAGAGGCGCGCAAATGAGGGGTGGTCGGACAGTCCCGCGACTCACGTCGTGGGCTATTTCGGAAAAATGGCGGGCGGGACGCCCGCGCTCCCACTCAGCCGCCGAGGTAGGTGGCTTTGAGCTGAGGGTCGGCGCGGAGTTTTTTGCTTTCGCCTTCCATCGCGATGCGGCCGGTCTCGAGGCAGTAAGCGTAAGAGCTGACCTCGAGGGCGAGGTTGGCGTTTTGCTCAACGAGGAGAATTGTGATGCCGTGGGATTTGTTAATCTCCACGATCTTCTCAAAGATCGTGCTGATGAGGCGGGGTGCGATGCCGAGGGACGGCTCGTCGAGCATGAGGAACTTCGGGTTGCCCATAAGGGCACGGCCGATGGCGAGCATCTGCTGTTCGCCACCCGAGAGCGTGCCGGCGGTCTGCTTGATGCGCTCCTTGAGACGGGGGAAAATGCTGAAAACGTAGTCGCGGTTTTTCGCGATGAGCGCGGCGTCAGTCTGGAGATAGGCGCCCATCGAGAGGTTTTCGTCGACGGTGAGGTTGGAGAAAATCATCCGGCCCTCGGGGACGTGACAAAGGCCGCGGGCGACGATCTTGTGCGGGGCGAGGGCGGAGATATTTTCGCCGAGAAAGGTGACGGTGCCGCTCTTGGCGCGGAGGAGGCCGGAGATCGTGCGGAGGGTGGTGGTCTTTCCGGCGCCGTTGCCGCCGATGAGCGTGACGATGGCGCCTTGCGGGATGGAGAAGGAAATGCCGCTGAGGGCACTGATGGCGCCGTAGGAGACGGAGAGATCGGAGACGGAAAGCATCGGCTCAGTGGTGCGAGAGGGCGGTTTGGTGGTCTTCGCCGAGGTAGGCCTCGATTACTTTCGGGTTGGCCTGGATCTCGGCGGGGGTGCCTTCGGCGATCTTCACACCGTAATCGAGGACGGCGATGCGCTGGCAGACGCCCATGACCACTTTCATCGAGTGCTCCACGAGGAGAACGGACAGGTTGAATTGTTTTTGGATCTGCTGAATCAGCCGTACGAGTTCGACCTTCTCGGTGGGATTCATGCCGGCGGCAGGTTCGTCGAGGAGGAGGAGTTTTGGTTTCGTCGCGAGGCAGCGGACGATTTCGAGGCGGCGCTGTTCGCCGTAGGGGAGGCTCTTGGCGGGGGCGTCGCGGAAACGGCGGAGGTTGAAAATATCGAGCAGCTCTTCAGTGCGTTTCGCAATCGCGGCTTCGTCAGCGCGGAATGCACCCATGCGGACGAGGGACTGGATCGGGGCGGTCTCGCGGTGGAGATTGCAGGCGACGCGGACGTTGTCGAAAACGGAGAGCGAGCCGAAGAGACGGATGTTCTGGAAGGTGCGGGCGATGCCGAGCTCGACGATCTCGTTGACGCGGAGGCCGGCGACGGGACGGCCGTTGAAGGAGACGGTGCCGTCCGTGGGTTGGTAGACGCCGGTGATGAGATTGAAGACGGTGGTCTTGCCGGCGCCGTTGGGGCCGATGAGGCCGCAGAGTTCGTTCTCGCCGACGGTGAAATCGACGGCGTTGACAGCGGTGAGGCCGCCGAAACGGATCGTGGCTTTGTCGAGTTGGAGGAGAGCGGGCATCAGGACTTGGCTTTGCCGAGCTTGAAGTTGAAGAGGCCCTGCGGGCGGACGAGCATGAGGACGATCAGAAGGAGCGAGTAGATGATCATGCGATACTCGGCGATCGGGCGGAGCAGCTCAGGGAGGAGGGTGAGGAGAACGGCCGCGAGGATGACGCCGAGGGTGTTGCCCATGCCGCCGAGAATGACCATGACGACGATCTCGATGCTCTTCGTGAAATCGAAGCCGGTGGGCGTGATCGTCATCTTGAAGTGGCCGTAGAGGCCGCCCGCGGTTCCCGCGAAAAACGCTCCGATCACGAATGCGACGATCTTGTAGCGCGTGGTGTTGAGGCCGACGGCTTCGGAGGCGATCTCGTCGTCATGCGTGGCGAGGAAGCCGCGGCCGTAGGTGGAGTTGACAAGGCAGGTGACGACGAAGACAGAGACGGCGACGACGGCGAGAACCCAGAAGATCGTAGTGTAGGCGGGGATGCCATTGAGGCCGAGGGCGCCGCCAAGGAATTCGACGTTTTGGAAAATCACGCGGATGATTTCGCCGAAGCCGAGGGTGACGAGGGCGAGGTAGTCGCCTTTGAGGCGGAGAGAGGGGACGCCGACGGCGAGGCCCGCGAGGGCGGCGCCGAGGCCACCGGCGAGGAGCGCGGCGAGGAACATGAATCCCTGTTGGAGGGCGGTGCCGCCGGAGTCGCCGAGGATTTTGGGTCCGAGGAAGAGCGAGACGGCGGCGGCGAGGTAGGCGCCGACGGACATGAAGCCGGCGTGGCCAAGGGAGAACTGACCCGTGTAGCCGTTTACCAGATTCAGGGAAACGGCGAGGATGATGTTGATGCCGATGCCCGTTAGCACATAGAGGTGGTAGGGATCGATGCGGTCGGAGAAATGCGAGATGCCGAAGGCGGCGAGCAACGCGGCGAGGAGGTAGAGGTGCGGGCGAGGCATGGCTCAGACTTTTTCCACGGTAAACTTGCCGAGGAGGCCGGCGGGGCGGAAGAGGAGGATGATGATCAAGATCGCGAAGGCGATGGCGTCCTTGTAGGTCGACCACTGGCTGCCGTTCACGAATGTTTCCACGGTGCCAAGGAGAAGGCCACCAAGGGCGGCGCCGGGGATGTTGCCGATGCCACCGAGGACGGCGGCGACGAAGGCTTTGAGGCCGGGCATGACGCCCATGAGCGGATCGATCGACGGATAGTTAAGCGCGTAGAGGATGCCGCCGGCGCCGGCGAGGGCGGAACCGAGGCCGAAGGTGAAGGAGATGACGACGTCGTTGTTGACGCCGACGAGCTGGGCGGCCTTCGGGTTGAGGGAGACGGCGCGCATCGCGGTGCCGATCTTGGTGCGGTAAACGATGAGCTGGAGGCCGACCATGAGGAGTGCGGCGACGGCAATGACGATGATCTGGTTGGTCGAGATCACGAGGTTGCCGAAGTTGAAGTTGGCAGAAGGGAAGACGGCAGGGAAGGTTCGGGGCGTGGCGCCAAAGAAGACCTGGCCGGAGTATTCGAGCAGGAGGGAGACGCCGATGGCGGTGATGAGGACGTTGAGCGTGGCGGCGCCGCGGAGCGGGCGGTAAGCAAGACGCTCGATGAGCATGCCGAGGAGCGCGCAGCCGAGCATGGCGCCAAGGAGGATGACAATGCCGCCCCAGACCGTATTCTCGGGGATATGTTTACCGAGATAGTAGCCGATAAAGGAGCCGACCATGAACACATCGGAGTGTGCGAAGTTGATGAAGCGGAGCACGCCGTAAACCATCGTGTAGCCGAGCGCGATGAGCGCGTAGATGGCTCCGAGGGAGAGGCCGTTGATCAGTTGTTGGAGGAATTCGGACAAGGTGGTTGTGGTCTAAAGAGCAGATTTGGGCCGGCGGGCGGTCCGCCCGCAATGCCGAATACGGGCGGGACGGCGGTGTTTCCCGCGCTCAGGGCGTGACGGATTCGAAAAACGTGCTGCGGCCGTTTTTGATGGTGAGCATGACGGCGGCCTTGGCGCTGTTGCGCTTTTCGTCGATGGTCGTGCTGCCGGTCACGCCGGGGAAGTTTTTCGTCGCGGCGAGGGCGTCGCGGAGCTTCGGGCCTTCGGTGGTGCCGGCTTTGGTCATTGCCGCAGCGATCAGATACATGGCGTCGTAGCCGAGGGCGGACACCCCTTCGGGGACTTCCTGGTTCCATCGGGCCTTGTAGCGGTCGACGTAGGAGCGAACTTCGGACGCGGCGTTTTCCGCGGAGAAATAGGTGCAGTAGTAGGTGCCTTCGACGGCCTTGCCTCCAAGTTCGGTGAGTTGGGGAGCTTCCCAGCCGTCACCGCCGATGAAAGGGACGGTAAGGCCGAGGTCGCGGGCTTGTTTGCAGATGAGCGCGGCTTCGGTGTAGAAACCGGTGACCGCGATCACATCGGGCTTGGCGCTGCGGATGGCGGTGAGTTGCGCGCGGAAATCTTTTTCGCCTTCCGAGTATTTCTGCTCGGCAATGATGGTGCCGCCACGGGCGGTGAAGTCTTTCCGGAGGACGTCGGATAGGCCAATGCTGTAGGGGGAATTGACGGCGGTGAGGAGGGCGACTTTCTGGGCCTTGAGTGACTCGCGGGCGAATTTGGCGAGGACGGCGCCTTGGAAGGGGTCGATGAAGCAGATGCGGAAAATGTAATCGCCGATCTCGGTCACCTTGGGGTTGGTCGAGGAAATCGCCATCATTGGGACCTTGAAATTTTGGCAAATGGGGCCGGCTTCGAGGGAATTGGCGGAGGCGTTGGCGCCGATCACGACGGCGACTTTGTCGCGCGAGATGAGTTTTTTGACGGCCGTGGCGGACTCGCCCTGTTTCGACTGGATGTCTTCGACGAGGTATTCGAGCGGGCGGCCGAGGACGCCGCCCTTGGCGTTGATCTCAGCAATGGCGAGTTGGACGCCTTTGCCGGTGGCGACGCCAAACGCGGCGTCTTTGCCGGTGAGCGAGCCGTAGTGGCCGATCTTGATCGGCGTGGTTTCAGCGGCGGACGCTGAGATGAAAGGCATGAAGATTGCCCCACAGAGAACGAGCAAGGCGCGGGCGAACCGCGCCCCGACGAAGGGGAGTAGCCGGCGGGCGCGAGGCCCGCCCAACAAAAAGGGAGAAGAGATCATGGATCGATGGTTTCGACGTAGCCGACTTTGCCGTTTTTCACGGTAAGCATGACGGCGGATTTGGAGGCATTGCGCTGCGAGTCGATGGTGGTGCGACCGGTGACGCCGGGGAAATTTTTCGTGGCAGCGAGGGCATCGCGCAGTTTGGGGCCTTCGGTGGTGCCGGCGCGGGCGATGGCTTCGATGGTGATAAGGGCGGCGTCGTAGGCCAGGGGGGCGTTGGAGTCGGGGGTCTCGCCATTGAAGCGAGTGCGGTATTTTTCAACAAACGTGCGGACTTCAGGCGCGGTGCTTTCGGAGGAATAGTGGCTGACGTAGTAGGTGCCCTCGACGGCTTTCCCTCCGATCTCGATGAGTTCAGGAGCCTCCCAGCCGTCGCCGCCGAAGATCGGCTGGGTGAGGCCGAGGTCGCGGGCCTGTTTGCAGAGGAGGGCGGCCTCGGTGTAGAAGCCAGTGACGGCGATGGCGTCGGGCTTGGCGGCCTTGATGGCAGTGAGTTGGGCGCGGAAGTCCTTGTCGCCCTCGGAGTATTTCTGGTCGATGGCGATCTCTCCGCCGAGGGAGGCGAGGCGTTCGCGGAAGACTTTGGAGAGCCCAACGCTGTAGGACGTCGAGACGGACGTGACGAGGGCGATGCGTTTCGCCTTGAGGGTGCCGACGGCGAACTTGGCAAGAACGGCGCCTTGGAACGGGTCGATGAAGCAGGAGCGGAAGATGTAGTCGCGCTTTTCAGTGACTTCCGCGGCCGTGGCGGTGGTAGAGACGAACGGGATTTTGGCGGCCTGCGCGATCGGGGCCATCTCGAGGCATTGAGATGACGTGGCGCTGCTGATGAGGGCGACGACCTTGTCGCGGCTAACGAGTTTCTTGGCGATGGTGGCGGAGTCGCCTGGTTTGGACTGGTTGTCTTCGGCCAGCAGGACAAGTGGGCGGCCGAGGACACCGCCGCGAGCGTTGACCTCGTCGACGGCCATCAGGATGCCGCGATGAGCCTGCTGGCCGAAGGCGGCTTCCTTACCGGTGAGAGAGGAAATTTCGCCGAGCCTGATCGGGTCGGGTGCAGCGGCGGAGACGGACGGCGACAGCGCGAGAACGAGCGAAAGGGAGACGGCGAGAAGGCGGAGGGCGAGGCCGAGCCGCCCCCCTTCGGCGAGGCGATTCATCACGGGGCGACGGTCTTGTGGAACTGGAGCTTGCCGTCTTTGACCGCGATGATGGTGGCGGGCTTGGAGGCGTTCCGGTCTTTGTCGAGAGTGGTGACGCCGCTGGCGCCCGAGAAGTTCTTGGTGGCGGCGATGGCGGCGCGGAGCTTGGCGCCCTCGGTGGTGCCGGCGCGCTTGATGGAATCGACGAGGATATAGAGCGAGTCGTAGCCGAGGGCGGCGTAGGCGTCGGGGGTCTCGTTGTTCCAGCGGGCCTTGAACTTCTTTACGAAGGTGACGACCTCGGGCTCCTTATTTTCCGGGGTGAAATGCGTGGAGTAATAGGTGCCGTTGAGGGCTTCGCCGCCGATCTTGAGGAGCTGCTCGGACTCCCAGCCGTCGCCGCCGAAGAGTGGGACGTTGATGCCGAGGCTGCGGGCCTGGCGGGCGACGAGGGCGGCCTCTTGGTAATAGCCGGGAACGAAGACCGCTTCGGCACCGGAGGCCTTGATAGCGGTGAGCTGGGCTTTGAAGTCCTTATCGCCCTCGCTGAATTTCTGCTCGGCGACGACAGTGCCACCGCCGGCGACGAAGGTTTCCTTGAAGAACTTGGCGAGGCCGACGCTGTAAGCACTGGAGACGCTGACGAGGGTGGCGACCTTCTTGGCCTTCAGGTCGTTGAGGGCGAACTTGGCCATGACGGTGCCCTGGAAGTCGTCGATGAAGCAGACGCGGAAGACGTAGTCGCCGCGCTGGGTGACGGCGGGGTTGGTGGCGCCGGAGGCGATGAGGGGAATCTTGGCGGCTTGGGCGAGCGGGGCGACTTCGAGCGTGCGGCCGGAGGTGACCTCGCCGAGGAGGGCGACGACCTTGTCGCGGGAGAGGAGTTTCTTGGCGACGGTGGCGGACTCGCCGGACTTGGACTGATTGTCCTCAGCAATGAGCTCGATCTTGCGGCCGAGGACGCCGCCGGCGGCGTTGAGCTCCTCGAGGGCCAGCAAAATGCCCTTGTGCTGGGATTGACCGAAGGTGGCATCCTTGCCGGTGAGGCAGGCGAACTCGCCGACCTTGATGGGCTCGGCGGCGCGGGCGAACGGCGCGCTGAGAACGGCGGAGGCGGCGACGGCCGCGAAGGCGGCGAGGTGGCGGAGGGAGCGGAGTGATTTCATGAAAGGGTGGGATGAAAGAAGGGAAGCCAGGGAAAGAGGAGCTGACGCCTAAGACTGGCAGGGCGTGATTAGGGGTTTACGTCTTGGACGAAGGTGAACTTGCCATTCTTCACGGTGAGCACGACGGCTGACTTGGTGGGATTGCGTTGAGCATCGAAGGTGATCGAGCCGGTGACCGCCGGAAAATTCTTCGTCGCAGCGAGGGCGTCGCGGACCTTGCTGCCGTCGGTTGTGCCGGCACGGCGGATGGCGTCGATCGCCAGCATGGCGGTATCGTAGCCCAGGACCGAGAGGGCGTTGGAGGCGACGCCCCAGCGCTTCTGGAAGCGTTCGTTGAACGCGACCACGACGGGATTTTGGCTTTCAGGGGAGTAATGCGTGCTGATGTAGCAGCCCTCGGCGGCGGTGCCGGCAATGGCGATAAGATCCGGCGATTCCCAACCATCGACACCAAGGAGCGGGAGCTTCATCCCGAGGTCGCGGGCTTGTTTACAGATCAGCGCGGCCTCGGCGTAGTAACCGGGGATGAAGATACCATCCGCGCCGGCGGCCTTGATGGCGGTGAGTTGAGCACGGAAGTCTTTATCGCCCTCGCCATATTTTTGATCGGCGGAGATGGTGCCGCCGCCGGAGGTGAAGCGCTCGCGGAAGTATTTCGCGAGGCCGACGCTTTGAGCCGAGGAAACGGAGGAAAGGATCGCGACCTTACTGAGGCGAAGGGATTCCCGGGCGAACTTGGCCATGACGGTGCCTTGGAAATCGTCGATGAAGCAGGTGCGGAAAATATAATTTCCCTTGGTGGTGACCTCGACGTTGGTGGCTCCCGGGGAGATGAGCGGAACCTTGGCTGCTTGGGCGATAGGGGCGGCCTCAAGCGTGCGACCAGAGGTGATCTCCCCTAGGACGACCGCGACTTTTTCGCGGGAGATAAGCTTTTTGACGACGGTGGCGGACTCGCCGGGCTTCGATTGGTCGTCTTCGGTGATGAGCTCAATCTTGCGACCCAGCACACCACCGGCAGCGTTGGTCTCTTCGACGGCGAGGCGAGTGCCTTTGGTGACGTTTTGACCAAAAACGGCTTCCTTGCCGGTGAGGGAGGCGAATTCGCCGAGCTTGATCGGGTCTTGGGCGAGGGCGGCAGTCGTGAACAGCGCGGCGGAAAGGAAGGGGGCGAAACGCGCAGCGAGCGACCGGAGGGCGGGAATCATAGGGTGGCGAGGAGAGGGAACGGTCGCGGAGCCAAGGGGAGGGTAAGCAGGTTTTCAACCAATCTGTTAGCCGGAGGAGGAATGCTTGGCGCAGGGATTTTCAAGCGCGGGAGACACAAAAGTCCCGGCGCGATGGGGCGGCGAATGGTTCCGCGGGGAGGAGTTTT
The DNA here is from genome assembly GCA_947453695.1 of Opitutia bacterium. Taxonomy (GTDB): domain Bacteria; phylum Verrucomicrobiota; class Verrucomicrobiia; order Opitutales; family Opitutaceae; genus GAS368. Next base: position 18,966 of record CANGHW010000052.1, on the reverse strand, counting down.
TTTGGAAAAGGGCTTTCCGTGGTGGGGGGCGGGTCGTTTCATGCCGGGGTTGAACACCTTTGACCGACATCTCTTGCGCGAGTGGCTGCAAATTTTGGCGTTGGTGCTGCTCGCGACCTGCGGGTTGCTGGTGGTGCAGGTGCTCTACGATGATTTTCGGTCGCTGCGGGAACTGGGGGCGCGCGGGCTGGTATTGTGGAAATACCTGGCGGTGACGTTACCGAGCTTTCTAGCGCTGGTGTTGCCGGTGGCGTTGTTGATCTCGCTGATGTTTACGCTCGGGAAACTGCATCGGGCAAATGAACTTACGGCCATGCGGGCGGCGGGCGTGGGTTTTATCCGCCTCACGGCGCCCGTGTGGGCGGTGGGCTTGGGCTGTTGTGCGCTGACCTGGTGGCTTAATGCGACGGTAGTGCCGTGGTCGGTGGAGGAATCGCGGTCATTGCGCGACGAACTGCAGTTTTCCCGTGATGCAAAGGCGCTGTCGCACGATCGCGTGGGAGCATCCTACAGCGTGGCCTTCGATAATCCGCGTGAGCAGCGCATGTGGTTTTTCAACCGGTATAGCCGCTTCACCAAGCATGGCTATGGGGTGGCGGTGTCGGAGTTGGATGCAAAGCGACGAGAGACCGGGCGGCTGGTGGCGAGCGAGGCTTGGTTGGACGTGGGCAAGCGAGCGTGGGTGTTTAAGGACGGACGGGAGCTCACGTTTGCGCCGGAGTCGGGCGAGCTGATCGGGTCGGTGCCCTTTGTGATGAAGGTGCGCGAGACATATCACGAAGACCCGGAGTTGATGCTATTGATCGACCGGCGGCCGGTAGACCTCTCGCTGCACGAGTTGCAGGAGTTGATTGGGTATCTGGAGAGTGAGAAGAACCCGAAGTCGGTGCCGTATGCGGTGCGCTATTTTGGGCTGATCGCGGACACGGTGGTGCCGCTGCTGGTGATCGCGATGGCGATCCCGTTTTCCGTGACGGGCGTGCGGGTGAACCCGGCGGTAGGCGTGTCGAAGTCGATCGGTTTGTTTTTCTTCTATTACGTGCTGACCAATTTCGCGGCGTCGCTGGCGACGAAGGAGATCGTCGAGCCGGCAGTGGCGGCGTGGTTGCCGAACCTAGGCATGGCGGGGGTGGCGTTGTGGCTGTTTACGCGCGTGAGATAAGGACGCGGCGAGAGCGGAGTGCGGGCGTGGGTCGACTCGCTGGCACTCGCGGCTACCGGCGGAGCGATTACGCCACGAGGGCGGCGAAGCGGCGGTGGCGGGCGGCGCGTTTCATGCCGATGGCGCCGCAGACGAATTCGATGACCTCGTCGCGGTAGCCGATAAATTCGAGCAGACGGGAGAGGAAACGGCGCTTCGTGGCCGTATCGATGTTCATGATCGCCCAGTAGGGAGTGCCGGCGATCTGGCGGGCCTGATTGTGGCGGCAGGTCTCGACAACTTCTTCGCGGGTGAGGCCGAGGAAACGCCGGCGACCACCCTGACTCCGGATGAACTCGGCGAATTCTTCGGCGTGGCGGATAGATACCCAGCCGAGGAGGGCGAGGTATTTGTCAGCGTCGGTGAATTTCGACCGAAAGTCCGAGCTGAGGACGAAGGCGGCGATGGGCTCGGCGGCATCGGCGCTGGCGGTGGGAAGATTGAGCAGGTTGGCGAGCACCTCGTCCGGGGTGCGGTGAAAACCGGAGGCGAGATGCTGGAGGGCGTGGTAGACCTGATCGCTGACTTCGATTTTTTTCATGCGCGCAGGCAAACCGGTCGGGGCGGTCGGGGCGACGCGCCGGCGACGAAGCGCGGACGGATTGCGACGAACAGCGGGTGCGTCGCGGTGGAAAAGAGGCTTACTGCTCGCTCTTCGTTTCGCTGGGGACAAGCACCAGCCAGAGGGGACCGGTGGGGTAGGTAACTTTTTTCCGGGCAACCGGTTTTTTCGGAACGGGCTTTGTCACGGCCGGTTTGGCGGGTTTGACGCGGGGCGGGGACGGGGCATCAGGCGGGGGAAAATCGTCGGTGAAGTCGTTGAGGATGCCCTCGTGGGGGCGGTCCTGTTTGTAGACTTGGAGGATGCGGGCGTGTTCGGCGTCAGACGTCGGGAAAATTTTAGGTGGCTCCCCTTTCAGGAAAATGCCGGTATAGGCGCGGCGGCGGTCGACCATGCGACGGATGACGATCATGCGCGCAGGAAAGCGACGACGCGGGATTTTGCGAGCGAGCGAAGGCGGTTAGTGGCAGGCGTAAAGCCTGCCCCACAAAAACTGGGGTGAGGAAGCCAGTGAAAACCAGCCGACGATCATGGCGCGACGGGTGGTGCGGGGGGCGGAGGCGCGGGCGGCACGATGGGGTGCAGGGCGAGGACCTGCTGCTCGGTGCGGCCGGCGAATCGGAGGCGGACGGTGAGCGGAAACTCGGTGGAGGTTAGACCGAGGCGCGAGGTCATGGGGTCGGCCTCGGCGGAGGCACCGGGCGCGAGCAGGAACTTGCGGGGTTGGACGACGAAGTTGCCGAGGTCGGAGTTGAAATCGAGCACCTCGACGTCGACCTGCGTGGGGCTGTGGTTGGTGAGGCGGAGGTGAAACTGCACGGGAGGTTTATTTTCGGCGACGATGCGCGGGCGCGCTTCGCCTTCGCGGCCGGCGCCACCGCGACCCTCGGGGGAGTCGCCGCCGCGGGGACCACCGCCGCCCCTTTCGCCGCCACCACCACCACCGCCTCGCTTGCCTCCTCTAGCTTCGCCGCCGAAGCCTCCGCTGAAACCGCCGTGACCGCGACCTTCTCCGCCGGCACCGGGAGGGCCGTCTTTGCCGGGGCGCGGGGCGAAACCGCTGCGGCTCAGGCGGACTTCGGTCTCGATTTGGCCGGCAAAAAATGTGCCGCGCGCTTCGAGCTCGGGCGAGGGTGCGGGGGCGGGTTCGCCAGAGGTGGAGGCGAGGGCGTCGGGCCGGCCGCCGGGGCGCGGGGAGCGTTCATCGGTTTCGCAGCCAGTGAAGGCGATGAGGGCGAGCGAAGCGGAGAAGAACCGGAGCGGGGAAACGTGGCGGCGAAACAACGGCGAGGGCATCGCTGCGGTTCGACGCCGCGGGCGCGGGGTTGTTTCGGGATTTTTCGGGCTGCGAGGGGACCTACTGCCCCTCTCCTTGTAAGAAAATGGGCCGACGTGGACGTCGGCGCGCCCGGGTCAGGACCAGTTGTAGTTAAAGCTGACGCTGATGCGCTCTTCGGCGACGCGGTTGGCGGCGACCTCGTGGCGGAGCCAGCTTTCGAAGAGGATGACATTGCCGGCTTCGGCGGCGTAGGTGACGTGGGGGCGGTGTTCGGGGCGGGCGTTGGGGAGCTTGGGCGGGGCGGCCATGAATTTGCTGAGGCGGGGGTCTTCGAACTTGAGTCCGGAGCAGCCGGGGGGCGTGGCGACGTAGTAGGTGCCGCTGATGAACGAGAGCGGGTGCAGGTGGAGCGAGTGCGCGGCGGTGGGCGGCATGATGTTGACCCAGAAATCGGTCATGCGGATGGAGCGGCCGCGGAGGTCCATGTCGAGGGAGCGGGCGAAGGCGCGGACGTGGGTGGTGATCTTTTTCTCGAGGCCGGCAAAGGTGCTGGAGAAGCGGTGGAGCTCATTCATCGAGGCATAGCTCGTGTAGCCGCCGGGGTAGTTTTTCGCGGACCATTTGCGGCCGGCAGCATCGAAGTCGCGGAGATGGCGGCATTCATCGGCGAGGTCGGCGTTGAAGCGTTCGCGCGCCCCGGCGGACTTTTGGAGTGGCTCGCAATAGATGAGGGTCGGGAAATGAGAGCGGATAGGCATGGGCTGAGGAAAAGATGATAGAGGGAAATGGGAAAAGTGGGAAACGGCGGAAGGGCGGGCGGTTATTTGCCGAGGAATTTTAGGCCGATGACGCCGGTGATGATGAGAGCGATGCAGGCGAGGCGGGCAGGGGCAGCACTTTCGTTGAAGAGGAAGATACCAGCGATGGCGGTCCCGACGGCGCCGATGCCGGTCCACACGGCGTAGGCGGTGCCGATGGGGAGTCCGCGGGCGGCGAAGGCGAGGAGCGCCATACTCGCGGCCATCGCGGCGCCGACGCCGAGGCTGGGCCAGAGGCGCGTGAAGCCTTCGGTGGATTTCACGCCAGCGGCCCAGACGATTTCGAGGGCGGCGGCGATGAGCAGGAGCGTCCAGTGCATGGACGCGAGCGTGGGGTGAGGCGCGGGCGGGTCAACGCGGGGGGAGCATTGTGAGTCGAGCGAGCTGGCGATTCCCGACATTCTCTGACAAAAAATCGTAGAGTGATGCCCAGACGGCTTCCGCAATCGCGTGAGCATCTCCAGTTGAAGACCATTTTACACAAACGTGCATGGTGTAATCGTTCTTGTGGAATGAAACCCTCACTCGTTGCCGGTATTCATCGAGGGACCATTCCAATTTGGCGGCTACCAGTCTCGTGCGGAGATATTTTCTGTAGATGGCGTTAGAATTGGCCATCTGTAGCCAGACGTCCAGGTCCGCCTTGCTTGGCCGTAAAACCTCTAACGGCTCGCTGCCCTTGAATGGGACTCTTTGGCCAACTTGGAGTGCAACTTCCTGCTCCGAGAAAAGGCCAACGACAATGGCCACAGAGAGCACAAGCCCAGCGACGAGAAATTTCGTTGGGCTCTTCATTTGTATCTAGTGCGCGCTACTCACCTCACGCCGCCCATGAGTTTTTTGACCCAGGGGACGAGGGCGAAGAGGATCGCGGTCGCGATGCCGCCCCAGATGGCTTGCTTCAGGAAGAAGTCGGCGAGGTCGTTGGCGTTGGTCGACTCAAAGTGACCGGCGAGGACGCCGGCGAGTTTGTTGCCGAGGGCGGCGGCAAGGAACCAGATGCCCATGACAAGGCCGAGCAGGCGCCTCGGGGCGAGTTTCGTCATGGTCGAGAGACCGACGGGGCTGAGGCACATTTCGCCGACGGTTTGGAGGAAGAAGAGGCCGACCAGCCACATCGGGCTGACTTTACCTTCGGCGGTGAGTTTCGACGCGGGGACCATGAGGACGAACGAGAGACTCACGAAGGCGAGGCCGAGGGCGAACTTCACGGGGCTGGAGGGTTGTTTCGAGCCGAGGGCGATCCAGAGCCAGGCGAAGACGGGAGCGAGGAGGATGACCCAGATGGAATTGACCGATTGCCAGTAGGCGGAAGGGAAGGACCAGCCGGCGATTTCGTTCCGGGTGAGTTTGTCGGCGAAGAGGGAGATGGAGGAGCCAGTTTGCTCAAAGATGGCCCAGAAGATTTCGGCGGCGAAGAAGAAAACCAAGATGGCGGCGAGGCGTTTGCTGTCTTCATCGGGGCGGAAGGCGAAGAAGAGGATGGCGGCAATCTGGATCGCGAAGAGGAGGTAGACGATGACCGGGTAGGAGTCGGCGGCCTTCATCGCGATGATGAGGGCGAGGGAGCCGAGAGCGACGAGGCCGAGCTTGCCCCAGGGGCGGGAGCCGTCGGGTTCGGGAGCGGGGGCAGCGCCGACGTGGGAGAGGCGTTCACGTTGAATGATGTAAACAATGAGGCCGAGGGTCATGCCGACACCCGCGGCGCCGAAGCCCCAGTGCCAGCTGTGGAGGGGATTGAGGCCCCAGGCGGTGAGTTGGGCTTTCCAGCCTTCGCTCTGCGCGAGGTAGCCGGTGACGAGGGGCGAGAGGAAGGCGCCGATGTTAATGCCCATGTAGAAAATCGAGAAGCCGGCGTCGCGACGTTCGTCGGAGGGGCGGTAGAGGCTGCCGACCATCGTGGAGATGTTGGGCTTGAGGAGGCCGGTGCCCATGGCGATGAGGACGAGGCCGGCGTAGAAGGTGGTGATGTTGCCAAAGGCCATCGTGAAGTGGCCCGTGGCGATGATGATGCCGCCGACGAGGACGGCGCGGCGGGCGCCGATGAAGTTGTCCGCGATGAAACCACCGAGGATGGAGAGCAAATACACGCTCATCGTGTAGGTGCCGTAGACGGCGGCGGCGCTCTTGGTGTCGAAGCCGAGGCCGCCTTCGGCGGCGGTCTTCACCATGAAGAGCATGAGCAGGGCGCGCATGCCGTAGTAGGAGAAGCGTTCCCACATCTCGGCGAAAAAGAGGGTGGTGAGGCCGCGGGGGTGGCCGCCAATGCCGCCGACTTCGTGGGCGGCGAGCGGGGAGTTATCGGGGGTAGAGTGACCGGACGGGGCGGGGATAGAACTCATGTTGGCGCGGGAGCGTGAGGAGCGGGTGCGCCGGGGCAAAGCGAAATATGACAGAACTGTGACGGTGGAGCGGGCTCGTCCGCTCGTGAAGACGTGGGGCTACGGGACCTACTACCCAAAGACGGGCGCAGAGCGGGCGAAAGGCCGGCTTACTGGGCGGGGTGGGCTCGGGCCCACTTGGTGTAGTGGTCGAGGGCTCGTTTGGGGCCGTCGCCGAACCAGCCGTAGCCATTGCGGCGTTCGAGGGAGATTTCGGCGACGTCGTCGTGGATCGTGAGATCGCGGTCGCCGAAAATCGGGCGATCGGTGCCGAGTTCGGAGTAGCGCGGCCAGATCGGACCAGCGCCGGGGACAGAGAGGAGTTTGCGGCCGGTGCCGTCGGGGGCGGGTTTGAAGGCGACGTCGCGGAGGGGCGTCTTTTGAAACCAAGCCGCGGCTGCGTGGACGGCGGCGACCACGGCTGGACTCGGGGACGGCAGCGTCATGAGAAACATCATAATGCCAGCGCTCTCACCGGCGGCCTGGGAGGGCATTTCGTAGTTGCGGGCGCCGACGGGGGCGCGGGTGAGCATGTCGTATTGCTGGCACCAGACTGTGCGGCGACCGGCGACGACCAGTTGACAGGCGAGGAGGCAATCGAGTCCTCGCGTGAAGGCGCGGGAGGCGAGTTCGCGTTGAGTGGGAGAGGTGAAGGCGAAATCCCCGGTGCCGGCGGCGACGTCGCGGAGAACTTCGATGACTTGGATCATCGCGGCATCGTTGAGCGTGATGGCGTCGTGGTAGCCGCCCTCGAGCGGGTAGACTTGGGGCCAGCCACCGTTGGGGTATTGGGCGGCGAGGAGGTAGTCGAGGCCGCGGTCGAAGGAGGCTCGCCAGGCAACCGCGCCCGGGGCGGTGGGTTGGGCCGTGAGGGTTTTGGCGAGGAAGGTGAGGTGCGACGTGGTGGCGTCGTTGTCGATGGTGCCGACGTAGCCGGCCTCGAGGCCGTGGCGCTCACCCAAGCGGCGCGGAGCGGTGGTGAGGTTGGTGTTTTTATTCCAACCGCCGGCAGGGGTCTGAAACGAGACGACGATGGTGGCGATGCGGGCGGCCTCCGCGCCGGACCAATAGGCGGTAGGTTGGTTAAGGGGGACGCCGCGGCCTTTGGTGGGGACAAGGGGAGCGGAGAGGCCGGCCTGTTTGAGTTCCGTTGCTAGAGTAGCCTGATCGATAGCGAATTTGGCTCGAGACTGGGCAAGATAGCGGTGCCACGCGGGCTGCTCGGCAGCAGGGAGGGCGTTGATGCGGTCGGCGGTAAGCGGGAGCGCAGGGACGTTGGTGCCGATAACGCTGGCGAAAAGCGTAGCGGGGACGACGAGGGCGGCGAAAACGAGGGCGCGGAAGTGCATTGGGTGATGCGGCGAGACGGCTGTCCTCGGACACGGTTGCGTAAAAAGGCGGACAGGCGTCCGCGTGGGATCCGTAAACTCAGCTCCGGCTCAATGCGGATGAGGCTGATGCACCGGCTCGACGCGCGGGCGGGCCGAGGCAGCGGTCCATTCGCGGGTGGCAGTGCTGCGGAGGACGAGAAGTTGCCAAAGGCCGAAGAGAACACCGAAGGCGATGGTCACGCCGAGAAATACCAGCCGGTCCCGACCGAGCGAGGAATCGCTTTGGGCGAGCGACCAGAAAATCGAGGAAGCGCCGACAACGAGCGAGGCGATGATGCAGAAGATGCTCCACGCCATGCCGGCTTTGCGGGCGCATTCACAACGGAATACGATGCCGAGGCCAATGCCGACCATCGCGAGATCCCACAACAACGGGAACAGGAGACCGAAAGGTTCGGGGCGCGGGGTGAGGCGAAGAAGAGCGAACGTGCCGAGGATAACGAAGAGTGCACCGGCGATAAGGGTGCAGAAGGGCAGTTTTTTCATCAGGGCGGACAAACGAAGCTCTGTCACCGTGGTGAGATAAACGGACGGGTGTAAAGGCCGGGGTGCGTAAATATTTTTGAACGAAACGCGGGGTAGGGTTTCTGGCGGGCTCAAGGGGGGAGTGAAATGCCAGGGCCGGAAGTCGGTGGCAACGGCCGATGCACCTGTGCGGTGCGACTAGGGTGACGGTGGGGAAGACGGTGTCGGCGGCGCCGCAGCCGGCGCGAGATGGATCACGCGATGGAGCGAATCGAGGAGGGTTTCGACGGAGAAGGGTTTCGCGAGGAAGGCGTCGGCGAACGACGGCGCGGGAGTTCCTGGCTTTCCGTCCGAGCCCAAGCCACTGGCAGCGATGATCCTTACGGCGGGGTTTAGGCGACGGACGACGCTGGCTACGGCGGAACCATCGAGACGGGGCATATTTAGGTCGGTGATCATGACCCTGATCTCGCGGCCACGTTGGGTGAAGAGGGTTAGGGCTTCGGCTCCGTCTCGCGCAGCGAGGACGCGGTAGCCCTGACGGGTGAGTGTGGTGGTGATGATTTCGCGAATGTCGGCCTCGTCGTCGACGACGAGGATGAGTTCTCTCTGGCCACGCGGAAGCGTCGGTGGGGTGGACGCGATAGGTTCGCCGAGGGCGCCGACGGCCGCCGGCAGGTAGACGCGAAACGTGGTGCCGAGTCCAACCGTGCTCTGGACCGTGGTGAAACCGTGGTGAGTTTGGACGATTCCACGGACGGTGGAGAGCCCAAGTCCAGTGCCTTTGCCGGACTCCTTGGTCGTGAAAAAGGGCTCCCAAATGCGGGCGAGCACATCGGGCACGATACCGACGCCGGTGTCCTCAACATGGAGCACCACCCACGGACCGGCGGAGGCACCGTCGTGTTGGCGGGCAGTCTCGTCGTTGAGGACGAGATTTTCGGCGCGGACTCGCAGGCTACCGCCGCGAGGCATCGCGTCGCGCGCATTGACGCAAAGATTCAGGAGGACCTGGTGCACCTGGGTCGGATTGGCCATGACGGGCCAAAGGGCGGTGCCGACGTGTTCCTCGTAGGTAATGTTGCGGGGAAAGGTTTCGCGCACGACGGTCGCGATGTCGCGGACAAGATGCTTGAGGTGGACCTGACGAAGCTCGCCGCCGACGCCTTGGGCGAAGTTGAGGATTTGGCGGACGAGGCCGGCGCCGCGCTGGGCGCTCGTTTCAAACATGGCGACGAGCTTGAGGTCGCCGTAGTCCGTGAGGTGATCCCGCAGCATGGGCGCGCCCATGAGAATCGGGGAGAGGACGTTGTTGAGATCGTGAGCGATACCGGCAGCGAGCATGCCGACGCTCTCGAGGCGTTGTGCACGGAGGAAGCGGTCTTCGAGTTTTTTACGCTCGGTGATGTCGGTGACGATGCAGAGGCGGGCTTTGGGGTGGCCGTTATCGTCACAGACCACTGTGGCGTTGAACTCGACGATGATGGGATGGCCCTGCCGATTGCGGAGGGGGATCTCGCCCCGCCAATCTCCGCGGGCGTCGAGGCCGGAGCGGGCGGCGGCGATCTTGTCGCGCGCTGCTGGACCAAAGAGATCCTCAATGGGGCGACCGAGGGCTTCGGAGGAGGTCCAGCCGGAGAGGTGCTCTGCACCCCGATTCCAAAAGGTCACACCGCCGTTAAGTTCGCTGACAATGATGGCATCGGGAGCTTTATCGAGGAGATCGAGGAGCTCGCGGACGCGGCGCTCGGCTTGCTTGCGAGCGGTGAGGTCGACGAGGGAGCCGATCATGCGACTGGGACGACCGAGATGGTCGCGGACGATCTGGCCACGGTCGAGCACGTCGGCGTAGGTGCCGTCGGTGCGAAGGAAGCGATATTCGTCCGACCAGGATTCCCGGGCCTCGGCGATCGCAACGAGGAACTTGGATTCAACCCGGGCCTGATCGTCGGGATGGATGCGTCGCACCCAATCGGCGAGGGTGGTGTCGCGTCCAGTCGACGGGTGGCCGTAAAGGGTGGCGAAGGTATCGCTCCACCATAGTTCGTGGGTGTTGAGGTTGAGATCCCAGATCGTGTCATTCGTGGCGCGGGCGACGCGCTCGAAGCGCTCGTTTGACTCGCGGACCGCGGCTTCGTGGCGGCGCTGGGTGGTGAGATCGCGAATAATCGTGGAAAGGTATTCGGTGCTGCCGTCGGGATTCTTATGGGCGACGATGACTTGGGAGACGGGGATTTCGCGGCCATCGCGCGTGAGGAGGGAGGTTTCTCCCGTCCACGAGCCGTCGCGCATCGCTTCAAGTATGGCTTCGCGCAGAATGAAATCGGCGACGGCGGGAGGGTGAAAATCGCGGATGGTCAGGTGCGTTACGGTGGTGTCGGGCGGGAGGCCGATGAGGCGGAGGCCGGCGCGGTTGAAGTAGCGGAGGCGGCCGTCGGGATCGGCCATGGCGACGAGGTCGGGAGTATGATCGAAGATGGCGAGCAGGCGCTGGTTGGCCGCCTCGGCTGAACGGCGGGAGCGGCGTTCCGTGGCTTCGCGGACGGCGTGGCGCACCGCCGTGGGCAGGCGTTTTGCGTGATCCTTAAGCACGTAATCGGCGGCACCTTCGTGGACGGCGTCGAGGGCGCGATCCTCTCCGAGTGTGCCCGTAAAGAAGATGAACGGAATGTCGGTAGCATGAATCCGGGCCAGCTCGAGTGCCTCCAAGCCGGTGAATGCCGCCAGGGTGAAATCGGCGACGATCACATCGTGGCCGCCGCGGGCCAGCTCCGCGAGAAAGGCCGAGCGCGTGGAAACCACGTGGACGATCAAGTCCGGCCAGTCGATCGCGAGGAGGTCGCGGACGAAGGCGGCATCGGTGGCGTTGTCCTCGAGGTGGAGGATGTTCAAGGGGAAGCAGAGGCGAGCGGCGGAGGGGCGGGCGGCTCGGCTAGAACAGTGGTGATCGCGTGCAGCAGATCCGCAGGAGTGAATGGCTTCGCCAGAATCCGTCGAGCACCGAGGCGGGAGGCGATATCGAGGTAGAATTTCGAGTGAGGGGACCCGCCGGACATCGCGACAATCCGGATGGTGGGGTGGCTGAAGCGGAGTTGCATGATCGTCTCAATACCTTCCTGGCCCGGCATGAGGATATCGGTCAGCACGAGATCGATGGTGTTGGCGCGCACGAGTTCGACGGCTTGATGACCGTCCCCGGCTTGAAAAACGTTGTGCCCGGTCTGGGTTAGGGCCGTCGCGATTACCTCCCGGAGGAGATCATCATCGTCGACTACGAGAATGTGCGCCATGGTGACGTTGGTTTGGTCTGGCCGCGGCGTGGTTCAGGTCTGCTGGCTAGAACGTGAGCTGCCGCGCAGGGGCAGGTTCGTTTAGCTCGGCCCAAAAGACACCGAGCTGAGACACCGCGGCAATGAAGCGGTCGAACTCGACGGGTTTTACGACATAGGCGTTGGCGCCAAGATGGTAGCTGGTGACGAGATCATTTTCTTCGCGAGACGAGGTGAGGATGACTACGGGAGTGGAGCGAAGCTGCGGGTCAGCTCGAATCGCGCGTAGAGTGGCAAGGCCATCGACTCGCGGCATTTTCAGATCGAGCAGAATGAATGCGGGCGGAACCGGGGAGCGATAGGCGTTCACACCGGTGCAGCGGAGCCACGCGAGTGCCTGGCCGCCGTCGTGCACGACCACGACCTCGTTCTCGAGACGGGCACTCTGAAGTGCGGCCAGAGTGAGTTCGACATCGTTGGGATTATCTTCGGCAAAGAGGATAGGGCGGAGGCCGGAGGAACGGGAGTTCATACCAAGACAGCGGTGGGAGCGGGCGGGGAGACGGGTGAGGGGGCAGGGGTGGCGGGGAGGGAAAAATAAAATGTGGCACCCTCGCCGACGCGGCTTTCGGCCCAAGTGCGACCGCCGTGGCGGGCAATGATGCGGCGGACGTTGGCGAGTCCGATGCCGGTGCCTTCGAACTCGGTGGAGCCGTGTAGCCGTTGGAACACGCCGAAAAGTTTGTCCACGTAGCGAGGATCGAAGCCGACGCCATTGTCGGTAATGGAGAAGATCAACTCGCGGGCAGCCGCGTCTGCGCGACAGGCGATAGAGATACGCGGGTGGGGATTCTTGCCGGAATATTTTACGGCGTTGTCGACGAGGTTGAACCAGACCTGCCGGAGCATCGCTGCATCGGCGTGCACCGGAGGGAGAGGGCCAACGGCCCAGAGGATGGGACGGCCGGGTTGCTGATAGTTTCCGTCGGCAATGACAGCTGAGATCAGGGGCTGGAGTTCGACCGGCTCGAGGCGCAGGGGCGAGCGTCCGATCCGGGAGAAAGCGAGGAGATCGTCAATTAGGCGACCCATTTGCCGGGCGGAGGCAGAAATGGTGTCGAGTTGGCGGCGGCCCTGTTCGTCGAGACGGGTTCCGGCGCTGCGGATCAACAGGTGGGCGAACCCATCGATATGCCGCAGGGGAGCGCGGAGGTCGTGGGAGACCGAGTAGGTGAAGGCTTCAAGCTCACGATTGACGGCTTCGAGCTGCGCCGTGCGTTCGCGCACGCGCTGTTCGAGCGTGGCGTTGGTCTGACGAATGCGCTCCTCGCTCAGTTTATGCGCGGTGATATCGAGCGAGAGAACGGCCACGCCTTCCGGTGCCGGCACGAACCGAAGATCGAACCAGGCGGAGGTGCCGTCGGAGTATTTAAACTCCTGCTCGGTGCGGGCCGGCTGCCGGTCGTCCATGCAGCGCTGCAGCGCGGAGAACATGGGCAGACGGTCGATGCCGGGGTAACACGATTGCATGGTGTGACCGAGGAGCTCCTGTTTGTGCCGCCGTCCGTGGAGCGCGGCGGTATCATTGAGGTAAAGATAGCGCCAATCGGGACCGATGAGCTGGCAGCCCTCGAGCATCGTATCGAGGGTGGCACGGAGCCGCGTTTCGGAGTGGCGCAGGGATTCCTCAGCCTGCTGGCGTTCCGCGATCTCGCGGCGCATGACGACGTTGACAGCCTCGAGGCGGGCGGTGCGGTCGGCGACGCGGTGTTCGAGGTGTTCGTTGAGCTCGCGGAGGGAGTTTTCAGCCTGACACCGACGTTGGTAATCGCGGCTCACTAAAAGGCCGGCGAAAATGATCAGGGCGGCGGCGACCGCCCCCGTCGCAACCAGAGTGACATTGCCCATGAAGGCCGCGGATTGGGCGCGGGAGAGATGAGCGGCGAGCAGATTGCGCTCGTCGGCCTCCATTTCCTCGACGGCGCGGCGAAACGATTCGACGGCCTCCTGACCGGCGAGAAAGGCGTTGATATCCTCCGCGGCAGAGAGACCGCGCGCGCGGCGGGCCCCAATGTGCTCAGTCATGATAGTGCGAGCGCGGGTGGCGAGGGAGGTTACGCCGGCGAGACGTTGCTGTTGACCGGGATGATCGGCGACGAGGCGCGCAAGTTCGTCGAGCGAGGCGTTTACTCGCGCATCGCCGGCGCGATGCGGAGCCAGCATCGCCTCGCTGCCGGTCAGGACGAAACCTCGCGTGCTGGTTTCCATCGCGAGAATGCCGACGACCGATTGCTCGAGTCGACCGAGCACCCGGTGGGTGTGGTCGACGAGGGTTGCGGTGGAGCTAAACCGCGCAAGGCTCCAGCCCGTCGTGGCGACCGCCAGGAGCACCACAAGCAGCGCCGAGGCAAAACCGAGTAAAATTTTTTTCTCGAAGGGAGGTGTCACGCTTGTCGGACCTGACGCGGATCAGGCGCGCATCCGACGGCAGGAGGTTCGTGAAGGTCTCCCGGTCCGGCCAGCGGCTTCTCGGGTGAGTAACACCCACTGGTTTAGGTAGCCGACTACCTTTTAAAAGGTAGTCGGCTAAATTAGGGGGGATCAGGCGCTGATCAGTCCCTTGCGAATGGCGAAGCGGACGAGGTCAGTTTGGGTCTGGAGGCCGAGTTTGCGGAGAAGATTGGTGCGGTGGGTCTCGGCCGTGCGGGGACTGATGAACAGCTTCTCGGCGAGCGCGGTGTTGCCATGACCTTCGGCGGCGAGTTGGAGGACCATGCGTTCACGTGGAGTAAGGGAGGCGAGAGGGTCGGAGTCAGTCGGTTTGGCCACGAGGGCATTGATCGCCCACTCGGAGAGAGTCGCGCTCAGAAAACGACGACCGGCGATGACCTCGCGCACGGCGTGGATGACCTCACTCGATTCGGAGCCCTTGAGCACATAAGCCATGGCGCCGGCCCGGAGGGTCTCGATGACGTAAGGTTCGTCCTGGTGCATCGACAGGATGATCGTGCGGGTGTGCGGGCTGGAGGTGCGCGTTTGCCGGAGGACTTCGATGCCGTGCAGCCGGGGGAGATTGAGGTCGAGCAGCAGGACGTGGGGGCGGTGTTGTTCGACGAGTTGCGCGGCGGCGAGTCCGTCCGATGCTTCGCCGACGATGCGGCAGAGGCCTTCGCTTTCGAGGACGCCGCGGAGACCGCGACGGACGATTTCATGATCGTCGGCGATGATGGCAGTGGTCATGAGGCGAGTGCGACGGCGGTGAGGGGAAACTCGGCATGGAGGCGGGTGCCTTGGCCGATGGTGGACACGAGCTCGAAGCGACCGCCCGCGAGCTCGACCCGCTCGGCGAGGCCGGCGAGTCCGAGGGAGTTCCGGCGGGCTAGAGCCTCAGCCGTGTCGAAGCCACGACCGCGATCAGAGATCTCGACGTGAAGGGCGGTATCGCCGGCGATGAGGGTAATTTGAGCGGCCTGGGCGCCAGAGTGGCGGACGATGTTGGTGAGCGCTTCTTGCACGACTCGGTAGGCGGCGAGCTCGAGCTCGGAGGATAGGCGTGCCGTGGGCAGAGATAGTTCGAGGTCGATCGTGAGGCCGGTTTGGCGGCGGAAATTCTCGATGTGGGATTCGAGCGCGGGTCGGAGGCCGAGGTCGTCGAGGAGACGCGGGCGAAGCTGTAGGGTGAGCGAACGCACCGTGGCCAGCAAATCGTCGGTGATTTGAAGTGCTTCGGTGATGGGCGCGCCGGAGTTTTGGGCGCGTGCGGCTTCAATCTGAAAACGAAGACCGGTGAGAAGCTGTCCGACTTGGTCGTGCAGTTCGTGGGCGAGCGAGTGGCGTTCGTCTTCCTGCACCCGCAGCAGCCGCGCGGAAAGTGCGCGGGACCTCGCGGCCTCCGCGGCGAGGTCACTGGTGCGTGCCGCCACCTGTGCGGCGAGTGTGCGGCTGAGGGTGGCGAGCTCGTCGTTAAGTTGAGCGGCGAGGCGTGCGGTGGCGGAGTGTTTCAGTGCACTCGTGAGCGAAAAAACGAGGTCGGTATAGCAGCCGGGACCTTGCGCGATAAAGTCGTGGGCGCCGAGTTTGAAGGCGGCGATGGCTGATTCGGTTGAAACAGGGCCGCCGAGGACGAGCGCGGGCAGATCTTCGTGGTGAGAGCGAAGTGAGCGGAGAGCGTCGAGCAATGGCGTGGGGGCGATATGCGGGCCAAAGACGACCGCGTCATACGGGAGTTCGTTGGAAAAGAACGGTTCCTGGGTTGGGGGCGTATCGGCCGTGAACTGGAAACGCGGAGCGTGGGACGCAAAAAAACGGGCGGCCGCGGTAAGTTCTGCTCGATCAGAATCAATAAAGAGCACTCGCGGCGGTTTGGTCGCCGAGCCCGAGGGGAGGAGCTGGGGCAGGCGGCGGTGGCGATGGAGGGTGTGCGCGATGATCTCCGGTAGGCGGGAGAAATTCGGGGAGTTTTTGTCGATGCAATCTGCCGCGCCGGCGCGGAGGGCCCGCACGGCGAGTTCCGCCTGCCCCTGGCCGCTGACCATGATCACTGGGGTGGGGTCGCTACGCGCGGAGAGTTCGGCGAGGACGCTGAGACCATCGAGGTCAGGCATCGCCAAATCGAGCAGGACGAGATCGTAGTTGCCGGCCGAGAGTTCCGCAAGGCAGGCGCGCCCGCCCGGCACAACGGTGAGTTCCGTGGTAGGGTGCGGCAAAAAGTAGAGCCGGACAATATCGGCGACTTGTGGGTCGTCTTCAGCGTAAAGCACTCGGGTCATGGACGAACGATGGTCCTAGGGTCATCGGCGCGGCGGCGGTGGGCTGAAGCGTTTCCAACAGTGGCATTCGGTAAATTCCGGAGCCCGGAATCAGGGGGAACCCGGATGGCGGTCGGGATAGACTGGGAGTAGTATCGTCACGTGAACCACCTCAACTTTCCCGCGATCGACCTCGGTGGGTCGGATCTCGGATCCAACTTTGCTCCGCTGACATGGTGTTCGCGACGGTCTGGTCGCGAATAAGACAGCTACGCAAGCCAGCGCGTCCGCGCCGAGTTCAACGCGGACGCGCTGGTCAATTTTCTGCGAAAGTTCTCTTCCCGTGGGCCGATAGAAGAGGTGTTCCCCGATGATCGCTGAACTTTCATTGCCTGCGGCCGGACCTCTTTCGCCCGAAGATATCGTGCGCGAACTGAGGCATTTGCCGTCGGCGCCGAAAGTTCTGCCACGACTGAAGCAGCTGCTCTCGGACACAAATTCCGCGATGCATGAAATCGTGGCGCTGATCCGCCTCGACCCCGGAATCGCGGCGCGGGTGCTCCAAATCGGGAACAGCGCTTGTTTTAGCAAGGGCGTGCGATGCTTCACCGTCGAAGAAGCCGTGAATCGCGTGGGCTATGAGCAGGTATTTGAGTTGGTGTCATTTGCGGTCGCTTCCCAAGTGCTCGTGAGACCACTCGATGCTTACGGTATCGAGGCCGATGAACTCTGGAAGATGTCAGTTGTGGGCGCGCTCGCGGCCGAGGCTTTGGCGGTGCGCACGAAGCAGGATTGCAACGTGGCCTATACGGTCGGTCTGCTGCACTGCGTGGGCATGGTCGCCATTGATGAATGGGCGTTGCGTCATGCGCCGGGCCTCCGACTGCGCACGGTGGGATTTCCGCGCGAAGCCGTCGAGCACGAGCGCGCTTTGTTGGGTTTCACGCAGGCCGAAACAGGTTGCGCGCTCCTGAAGCACTGGGGATTTCCGGCTTCAATTTCCGAGCCGGTGCGGTGGCAATACACGCCACGGGCTTCGGCAAGTCAGGCCCGCATGGCGAGCTTGTTGTTGGCCGCCAAGTGGCTCCGCTCCGAGGTTTGCACGCCGGAGGGAGCTCCTCGGCCCGCGCTGCCGGATCCGCAACAACTGACGCTTCTGGGCTTGGCGCCGGCAGCCTTGCAAGCCATGGCGGCGACGATCAGCGCCCGGCTGAAAGATGTGAGTTCACTCCTCGAAACCAACAATGGCCCGGTGGTAGACCGCGAACGCTTTCCGGCGCAAAATTGGGAAGAGTAACGGTGGATTTTTGGGGTCAGAACCCGCGACGACGCCAAAAAATGAGCCCGCTTTTTTCAAGGCGGGCTTCTTCATGGAATGACAGAGAACTGTCCTGCGCTATTTTGGTTTAAGCGTCCTTACGAGCAGCGGGCATAGATTTTTTGCAGCATCGATGCCGATGGAGCGGGTGCAGGTGCGCCGGAAGCAGGACGAGTGGCGGTGAGGCTGCAGCGCAGGAGGAGCTGCTCGTTTTCCTTATCGAGCTGCAGCACCTGCAAGATACGGGCGCGCGTGCTCTCCAACAGTGCCCGAGTATCCGGGTTGCGCACGGAGGCGGCTGGGACTTCGCGGAGCGCGGTCAGTGAGCGATCGAGGCGTTCCAAGAGCGTGGCTTTGCGTTGGAGAAACTCGGGCCCCGGCACGCGCTGATGCTGCCGGAGGAAACGATTTTCCTCGTGGGCGCATTGGTGGAGTTCGTCGCAGATGCGATTGTGTTCCAGGATCGTCTCGGACTGGGTCATGGATGAGAGGCGGTTTTGGCCGGAGTGGTCGCCGAAGGCTGCTGCGGGGCCGCGGTGGCGGGTGCCTTCAATTCGGTGGCGACTGGATCAGACGGCGTGGAAATAGGGGTGGGACTGGGAGTTTTACCAGTCGTGGTTTCGAAGAAGGAGGAGACTTGCTTGCCTACGTTGTCGCGCCAGTCGAGGTGCTCAAGCCGCCATTGCGCCATTCGAACAAGTTCCGTGAGTTCCGGGGGAGGCGTGGCCCCGGAATCCTGGATGATGGCGCGGTAGGCGGTGCGGGCGCGATCATGGGAGGCGAGGCGTTCCTGACACAGTGCGATCTGGTAGGTCAGTGGAAGCCGCCAGATCGGCTCGGGGGCGAGATCGACGAGGCCGGTGTAGATGGAAAGGGCGTTCATGGTGTCGCCGGCCTCAAAAAAGTCGTTGGCGAGCTGGTTGCCAGTGCGGCGTTGCCAGTAAGCCCAGCGCTTCGGATCGGCGGCGACGCGGCTCTTTTCGGTGCGAAGGAGTTCCAGTGTGGCATCGAGGGCTTCCTGCGGACGTTTTAACTCACGGAGGGAAATTGCCACCAGGTAGCGGGCTTCCGGGACGTTCTCATCGTCCGGCCATTGAGCGATATACGCTCTAAGCGTGGTGACGGCCCCATCCAGGTCACCGAGAAGGCGGAGCGAGTAGCCGGCTTTGTAGTGCGCGCGAGCCCGATCGGCGGGAGCAAGATCGAGCAGGCGGAGGCGCGAGTAAAATTTGGCGGCGGACGCGTAGTCGCCGGATTGGAAGTGCGTTTCCGCGATTTCGAATTGTGCGGTCTTGGCGAGGACCTGGTAGCGCTCATAGCCGTCGCCGGGAAGTTTCAGGGTGGCGTTGATTACGCCGTAAAAGCGGGAAAGGGCGGTCTTGAAGACGCCGAGAGCGCGGAGGCAGCGTCCCAAGTCGAGCAGGGCGTCCGGTGTCTGATCTGCGTCCGGGTAGTCCTTGAGATAGCGCTCGTAAATGGCGATGGCCTTGGTGAGCGCCCCTTGTTTCCGATGCATGCGGGCGAGCGCAAGCAG